>JACDBR010000045.1 GCA_013694825.1 Solirubrobacterales bacterium | reverse complement strand
GGGCCGACGGTCATCGGCCCCGGTGCCAGCGTCGCCGGGGGAGCGATGCTCAAGCGCTCGGTCCTCCTGGCCGGCGCCCAGCTCCCCGCCGAAACGCTGCTCGCCGGCGCGATCTGCGGCCGACGTGACTCGATGGTCGGAGCCTGAGGGCACCGAGCCTGGCGCGGCCCCACTCGCCGCCGGCGGCGGGGGGAAAGTACTGATGATCAGTGCGGCGGAATCCGCTGGCGGGATGCGCTCGCCGCTGATTTCCTGATGGGCTTGCCGCCCCACGTAAAAGAGACGTTGATCGCCCGGCCGCGGCGGCCCGGCGAGTTGCGCTGGCCCGACCGGACCGTCCTCGGAGCGATCGTCTTGCTGCTGGCGATCGCGACGCTCGCCCTGATCGGTTACGCGACCGGGGTCGAGGGGCTCAAGCGCGTCTTCCCGGATCTGCCGCCGATGCGGATCACGACCGCGCTGTGCCTGCTGGCTCTCGCCGCCGGGATCTGGCTCAAGCGCTTGCCGGGGCAGCGACCCAGGAGCCTGGGGTCGCTGCTCGGCGGCCTGATCGCCGTCGTCGGCCTGCTCGTCGTGATCGGAAGGCTCGAGCCCTTCGGACCGCTGGCCGGCACGTTGTTCGCCGCCGGTGGCGAGAGCACCGGCCTGCCTTCGCCGGGCTCAGGCATCGGCCTGATCCTGACCGGACTCTGCCTGCTCGTATTGGACGCCGATCCCGGCCGCCACAGGCCTGCCGGGGTACTGATCGCGTTGACCGGGCTGCTCGCCTTCGGGGCGCTGGTGGGCTACGCCTATGACGTCGAGTACCTGCGCGGCGGGGGCGCCGCTGCCGGCGTCCCGCTGAGCTCCGCGATCGCCTTCGCCCTGGCGGCGGCGGCGCTCGGTTGCCTGCGGCCTCAGCGCGGGCTCGTCGCCGCCCTTCACGGGGAGGACGAGATCGACGCGACCGGGCGACGCCTGACCGCGATCGCGATCCTGGCACCGGTGGTGATCGGACTGATCGAGCTCGCGGGCGCCGACGCCGGAATCTATGACGCGAGAGTCGGTGCCTCGCTGTTCACGGTGCTGACGGTCGGGGTTCTGACCGTGCTCTCGCTGACCTACCTGAGTCAGGTACGACGGGCGGAGTCCGCGAGGATCGAGGCTTCCCGGAACCTCGACCGCAGCGAGCGGTCGTTTCGAGCCGTCGCCGACTCGGCGATCGAGGTCGTGGTGACCGCTGACAACCATGGTCGGATCGCCTACAATCAACCCCGCCGGGGAGCGTTGCTTCGGCTGGTCGGCCGATCAGCTCGCAGGGCGTCCGCTGACGACCCTGATGCCGGAGCGCTTCCACGCCGCGCACACTGACGGGCTGCGGCGCTACCTCGAGCAGCGAACGCCGAGCGTGATCGGGTCGACGGTCGAGCTCGTCGGCCGCCGGCGCGACGGGACGGAGTTCCCGCTGACGCTCTCGCTTTCGGACTGGACGGTCGAGGGCGAGACGTTCTTCACCGGCGTGATTGCCGATATCTCCGAGCGGGTTCGCGTCGAGGAGGCGAACCGCCTGCTCGCCGAGATCGTCGACGCTGCGGATGACGCGATCCTCGCACGGGATCTCGACGGCATGATCCGAAGCTGGAACGGCGGCGCCGAGAGGATCTATGGCTACAGCGCCGAGGAGGCGATCGGACGCAATATCCGGTTCCTGGTCCCAGACGATCGGACGCGGGAGCTCGCATCGATCCTGGCCCGCGTCTCGGCCGGTGAGATCTGCGCCGACTACGACACCGAGCGCGTGCGCAAGGACGGCAAGCGGATCGCGGTCTCGCTGACCGCCTCGCCGATCCGCGACGCCGCGGGCACGATCACCGGCGCGGCGATCATCACGCGTGACGTCACCCGGCGCAGGCAGGCCGAGCAGGCGATCGAGGCCGATCGAGGCAGGCTCGCCGAAGCGCAGGCGATCGCTCGCGTCGGCAGCTACGAGATGGATCCCGAGACCGGAGCGATGGAGTGGTCGCGGCAGATGTTCGTCAACTACGGGCTCGACCCCGAGGGGCCCACCCCGTCGAGCTACGAGACCGTCGCGAGGATCCATCCCACCGACCGTGAGCGCGTCCTCTCGCGCCTCGCCCGTCTACGGGAAGCACCGGTCCCGTTCGACGACGAGTACCGCGTGGTTCGCTCCGAGGGCGACATAGCCACGATCGAGGTGCGCGCCAGGATCATCACCCGGCCGGATGGCTCGCGCCGGGTCTCCGGGACCACCCGCGACGTGACCGCCGAGCGCGAGGCCGAACGAGCCAAGGACGAGTTCTTCGGCCTGGTCTCGCATGAGTTGCGCACGCCGCTGACGGCGATCATCGGCTACACCGAGCTGATCAAGGACTTCGAGAGCGAGCGGCTGAGCGAGCAGGTCGGGCGTTGGGT
>JACDBR010000039.1 GCA_013694825.1 Solirubrobacterales bacterium | reverse complement strand
CGGCCGACTCGCGCAGCCGGCGGGTCGGCTCGTGGAGGACCCGCGAGGCGATCGCCCTGGCCATCTTGTCGAGCCGTTCGCGGTCGGCCTCGCCGAGCCCCTGCCAACGCGCCTCGTTCTCGGCCAGCGTGCGCTCGACGAGCTCCTCGGCGCGGCGCCGGATGGCGCCGATCGTATTCTCGGCGTCCTGCCCGGTCAGCCAACTCTCGAAGCGATCGAGCTCCGAATCCAGGATGGTCTCGACACGGGCGGTCTCGTTCTCGCGCCCGGAGGCGTTTCGCTCGACGATCGACTGCAGGTCGTCCATGTCTTGGACCAGCGTCCCGGGCAGCTCGCGGCATGACGGATGGACGTCACGAGGGACCGCCAGATCGATGATCAGCAGCGGCCTGCCCTCGCGGCCCTCCAGCACCTCGGCCAGGGCCTCGCGGTCGATCACGTGGTGGGGCGAGGAAGTCGAGGAGACGACGATGTCGGCCGAGCCCATCAGCTCGGGCAGCTCGTCGAAGCGAACCGCGCTGCCGCCGAAGCGGGCGGCGAGCCCGATCGCGCGGTCGTAGTGGCGGTTGGCGATGAAGACGGCGTGGACGCCCTTGGCGGCGAGGGCGCGCGCGGTCAACTCCGCGGTCTCCCCCGCTCCGACGACCACGACGCGACGATCATGAAGGTCTCCGAGCGTGCGCTGGGCGAGCTCGACGGCGACCGAGGAGACTGAGAGCGACCGCTCGGAGATGCCCGTCTCGGCGCGGGCCCGCTTACCGGCGGCCAGCGCGCCGCGAAACATCCGGTTGAGGATCGGCCCGGTCGCACCCTCGATCAGGCAAAGCTCGTACGCGCGCTTCACCTGCCCCTGAATCTCGGCCTCACCGACGATCATCGAGTCGAGGCCGGCGGTGACCGAGAACAGGTGTCGCGCGGAGTCGACGCCGTGGCGGGAGTAGAGGTGGCCGAGCAGCTCGGTCGGGCGTACCGTGCCCGCGTTGGCAAGCGCCCCGAGCGCTCGCGACTCGGCGGCCACCGGATCGGCGGCGAGCATGTAGAGCTCGGTCCGGTTACAGGTCGAGATCGCCGCCGCCTCGAGCACCTCGGGCGAGCCGACGAGTTCGCTCAGGAGGCCGACCGCACGACCCTCGGTGAGCGCGAGGCGCTCTCGTAGCTCGAGCGGCGCGGTCTTGTGAGAGATCCCGAGCGTGACGAGCTCGCTCATGCGAGCTCCCGGGCGCGCTCGCCCTCTAAGTCGCGGCCTTGCGCAGCCCGGCTCGTCCGTCGCTCGGCTACCTCGGCCAGCTCGGCGATCTGGTCGCGCAGCCGCGAGAGCTTGCCGGCCATGATCGCGACGTAGACCAAGACCAGCCCGAGGAAGACGAGGTAGGCGCCGGCGACGTACTTGCCGGCTTCGTCGAGCGGCAGAGCGTCCATCGCTACGACCTAGCGGGCCCCGCATCACCGAGCGGAGCGATCCGGGAGGGCCGTGAGGAGGCCGGCTCATCCTCGAGCGCGCGGCGCAGGCGCGAGATCCGGGCCGAGGTCAGCTTCGAGGCGAGCTCGTAGCGCACGAGCGCGGTCCAGAGCATCGCCATCCCGACGAGGCAGACGAGGAAGGTGACCAGCATCTCGCCGGGCAGCCCGCCGGCCGAGGAGAACGTGCGCGGGTGGATGAACGGGTCGGCCATCCGCACGGCGGCGAAGTTGAGCGGCACGAAGGCGCCGGCGGTCACGGCAAAGACCGATGCGTAGCGGGCCTGGCGCTCGCGATCCTCGATCGCGTAGCGCAGCGGGTAGTAAGTGCAGTAGAGGAGGAAGACGATCAGGAACGAGACCAGGGTCGGCTCGTCCCAGACCCACCACTTGCCCCATTGCGCCTTCGCCCAGATCCCGCCCGTGACCAGCACGGCGACGCCAAGGATGATCGAGAGGTGGATCGAGACGTAGGAGCGCGCGTCGTGGATCGGATCGCCCGAGCGCAGGTGGCGGATCGCGTGGACCGCGGCGACGAGGAAGCCGAGCAGGGCGACGATCGCCAGCGGGACGTGGAGGTAGAAGATCTTCTGGATGAAGCCCTCCTGATCGAGCGGCGCGTAGAAGAAGGCCAACGCAAACCCCCCCGTCAGGACGAGCGCCGTGATGATCGAGAAGTTTCGAAGGCTGAAGGGGTTCATCCGTGGGCGAGGGGTCGCTTTCGGGGGCGCTCTGCCGGCGGCGGCGGCCCCCGGCTCGGGTCAGTCCTCCAGCAGGAAGTCATAGACCGCGTAGCCGATGACGATGAAGATCACATCGTAGACCCCGAGCACCGCCAGCCATCTGCCGGCGCCCTCGAACGAGGGCCCACCCTCCCCGAGCAGCGGCTCGATCGCTCCGGCTGCGCCGATCATCACCGGCACGAGCAGGGGCAAGAGCAGCAGCGGCACGAGCAGATCGCGAGCCCTGGAGTTGGTCGCGATCGCCGAGACGAGGGCGCCGGTGGCTGCGATCCCCACGTCGACCATGAGCAGCACGCCGGCGGCCGGGAGCAGGCCGGAGAACTCCACCGCGAACAGCAGCGAGAAGGTCGGCAGCGCGATCGCCTCGAGCACGACGAGGTAGGCGATGAGCGCCGCCGCCTTGGCGAGGAACAGCGAGGTGCCGTCGACGGGCGCCAGGCGGATCGCGTCGAAGCCGCCCTGCTCGAGCTCGGCGAGGAAGATCCGGTTGACGGCCAGAAGCGAGGCGAACAGGACGGTCGCAAGCAGCACTCCGGCCGCCAAGGGGCCCGAGAGCGTCTCGCGGTCGAGGCCGAAGCGAAATAAGACGTACGAGGTGAGCGCGAAGAGCGCCATCGCCGGCAGCGACTCGAGCGTGCGGAGCTCGACCCGCAGGTCCTTGGCGAGGATCGCGCGAAAGGCGCTCACCGCACGACGCCCGCGCCGAACACCTCACGCACCGCCGCCGGCGCGATGTCCGAGGCCGGTCCGGCGTAGGCAACGCCGCCATCGGCCTGCAGGACGAGAGCCAGCTCGGCAGTCGCGAGAGCATCCTCGAGCTCGTGCGTGACGAGCACGCGGGTGCGGCCCGAGGCGGCGCCGGTCAGCGAGTCGGCGAGTCGGCGAGCCGCCGGGTCCAGGTGCGACCCCGGCTCATCGAGCAGCAGCAGCTCGGGCCGGTGGAGCACGGCGCGGCAGATCGCGGCGCGCTGGCGCATCCCGGCAGAGAGGTTTCGGACCAGCTCGTCGCCGCGGCGGCCCAGCCCCACCGCCTCGATCAGTGCGGAGATTCGCTGCGCCGGCGCCTCGATGCGATGCAGCCGGGCGTTGAAGTCGAGGTTCTCGCGCACGCTGAGCTCGCGGTAGAGCAGCGGCTCGTGGCCCAGCAGACCGATCCGCCCGCGCACCCTCCAGGCCTCGCGTGGCAGCTCCGCGCCCAGCACGCTGACTCGCCCGCTGCTGGGCCGCAGCAGCGAGGCGAGGATCCGAAGCAGCGTGGTCTTGCCGGCGCCGTT
>JACDBR010000038.1 GCA_013694825.1 Solirubrobacterales bacterium | reverse complement strand
GGCCCGGGCGACCTCGTCGGCGTCGAGGGTCCAGCCCGAGCCGTCGCAGCTCGCGTACGGACAGGGCGCGGGCCCGTCGCTGGGCCGGCCGGCAACTCGGAGCCGGCGCTGAGAGCCCGGGCGGCTCATGCCTCGTCGGCGAGGTCTACGAGCGGCGGCCCGTCGCCCGTGCGCTCGTAGACGGCGTCCTGCGGCCTTGGAGCGTTGCCGAACTTGGGGTACTGGCCGAGGAAGACGAGCGGCGTCTTTCCGGTCGGGCCGTTGCGGTGCTTGGCGATGATCAGCTCCGTCTCGGCGGGGTCGGCCTCATCGTTGTAGAGCGCGTCGCGATAGATGAAGATCACAACGTCGGCGTCCTGCTCGATGTTTCCCGACTCCCGTAGGTCGGAGAGGATCGGGCGCTTGTCGGGGCGCTGCTCGGAGGCACGCGAGAGCTGGGAGAGGCCGATCACCGGCGTGTCGAGCTCCTTCGCCAGGATCTTCAGCCCGCGCGATATCTGCCCGACCTGCTCGACTCGGCCGATGCGTGGGTCCTCGGGCCGCATCAGCTGCATGTAGTCGACGATCACGAGGCCGAGCTGACCCTCCTTGGTCGCCAGTCGGCGGCACTTGGCCCGCAGCTCGAGCATGCTGAGGTCGGAGGAGTCGTCGAGCCAGAGCGGCAGCGAATCAAGCTCGTTCAACGCCTTCAGCACCCGCGGCCAGTCGCGCTTGTTGACACTGCCCTTGCGTAACCGATCACCGGGGATCCGAGCCCGCGAGGCGATGAACCGGTGGGCGAGCTCGGTCTCTGACATCTCGAGCGAGAAGAAGGCGACAGGTCGCCCGTCCTTGAGCGCGACGTTCTCGGCGATGTTGCAGACCAGCGCCGACTTGCCGACCGACGGGCGCGCCGCCACCACGACCATGTTGCCGGGCTGAAAGCCGCCGAGCTTCTGGTCGAGGTCGGTGAAGCCCGAGCGCGTGCCGGTCATCTCGCGCTTGCCGCTGGCCAGCTCCTCGAGTCGGTGCACCTCGACGCTGAGCACGTCGCCGAGCTTGGTGAAGTCCTTGGCGAGGTCCTGGGTGGCGATCCGGAAGAGGTCCGACTGGGCCCGCTCGAGTAGCTCAGAGGGCTCGCCCTCGCGCTCGTATACGGACTTTTGGGTGCGATGGGAGGCTTGGAGCAGGCGCCGAAGCAGCGAGTTCTGCTTGACGATCCGCCCGTAATGGGCGGCGTTGCCGGCGGCCGGGACGGTCGAGGCGAGGTGCGAGACGGCCTCCTTGCCCCCGGCCTCTGCGAGCTCCCCGTGCTGGGCCAGGTACTCCGAGACCGTCAGGGCGTCGACCGGCTCGCCATCCTCGTAGAGCTTCTTCGCGGCCCGGAAGATGATCCGATGCGGCTCGCGGTAGAAGTCGTCGTCGTGCAGGCGAACGTCGAGGATCACCGGCGTGATCGCCGCCTCGGAGACCATCATCGCGCCCAGCACCGACTCCTCGGCGTCGAGGTTCTGCGGCGGTGTTGTGGCCTCCAGCTGCGCCATCGCTCTCCCGGCGGGACGGGGTGTCCCGCTCGAATCGTTCATCGCTACGAAGTCCACCGACCGAGGATGCGCCCCCCGGCGGACGGACGGAGGCCGATCGAAGCACAGGCCCGCGTCGGGGCGAGCCTCCGAAGGCGCAAACGGCGGGGAAAGAAAGCGGCGCTGGGACGCGCCGCAGGGAGGCGGCTAGCGCGCCTCGGCGACGATCGTCTTGACGGAGGCCTTCTGGCCGCCGCCGAGCTCTACCTCGACCATGTAGGTCCCCGTCTGGCGAATCGGGTCGTCGAGGCGGATGCGCTTGCGGTCGATCCTGATCCCGCGAGCCTCGGAGATCGCCTGCGCGATCTCCTGCGAGGTGACCGAGCCGTAGAGGCGCCCGTCCTCGCCGGCGCGGTGCTGAATCGTCAGCACGGTCTTGCCGAGCAGGCTTGCAGTCTCGCCCGCGCGCGCGGCGGCCTCCTGGGCGGCGCGCTCGGTGGTCTCACGCTGACGGCGCGCCTGCTCGAGGGCACCTGGCGTCGCCGCCTGGGCCAGCCTGCGGGGCTCGAGGAAGTTGCGCAGGTACCCGGGCGAGACGTCGACGGCCTCGCCGGCGCTGCCGAGGTTCTCCACGTCCTTGAGCAGGATCGCCTGGGCCATCGGGCCTACTGCTCGCCGACGTAGGGGAGCATCGCGAGCTCGCGGGCGCGCTTGATCGCGAGTCCGAGCTGCTGCTGGTGAGGACGCGAGAGACCAGTGACTCGGCGCGAGCGGACCTTGCCGCGGTCGGATACGAAGCGCCGCAGCGTGTTGAGGTCCTTGTAGTCGATCTCTTCGACGGTGAGGCGGGTGTACTTGCGCGGCCGACCGCGATCGCTCGGGCGCCCGCCGCGGCGGCGGGTCGAGGTGCTGGTCGGCGCGGCGCGCTGCCGACGGGCCATCAGCCGGCCTCCGTGGTCTGGTTGCGAAGCAAGTTCATCGGTGTCGTGAAGACGCCGCCTGCGGTGGCGGCGCGAGCCGTCCATCATAGCCGCACCGCGCCTGCGACCCGCGCCCCTCGAGCGCTTTCGCCGCGGTCCCTCAGACCGCCCCGGGACGGGCGGTCTGAGCAAGCGGCCGAGTGGTTCCGGGGAACCGCCCGGCGACGGTTGAGCGGTCCAGCCCGGCTAGAAGGGGATGTCGTCGTCGGATGAGCCGCCTGCGGCGACCGGCGCGCGATCGAAGTCCGACGTGTCGGCCGGGACGTCCGATCCGCCGCCGAAGCCGCCGCCGTTGCCGCTGCCTTCGCCGCCGCCCGATCCGTCGCGGCTCCCGAGGAACTGGACCGTCTCGGCGATGATCTCCACCGACTGGCGCTTCTGGCCCTCTTGGTTCTCCCATTCGCGCCAGTCGAGCCGTCCGTCTACGGCGACCGGGCGCCCACGGCTCAGATATGTGGCGCAGTTCTCGCCCTGCGCGCCCCAGACCGTGACGTCGAAGTAATTGGGCTTGTCGACCCACTCGCCGCTCTGGTCGCGGCGGCGGCTGTTCACGGCGATCCGCAGCTTGCAGACCGAGGTTCCCGAATTCAGGTTTCTCAGCTCGGGGTCGCGGGTCAGGTTGCCGGTGACGATGACCCGATTCAGATTGCTGGCCACTCGAAAATCAGTCCCTTCAAGGCTCGTTTACTCGCTTCGCAAGGATAAGGAGCGGGTCGGCCGGGAATCTCCCCCCGGCGACGCGGAGCGACGCAGAAGGCGCAAACAGCGGCTTCGAGGCGGCGCTGGACGAGGCGACGGTCCGGCGGCGTCGGAGACCGCGGGCGGAAGCCTGGCTACGAG
>JACDBR010000034.1 GCA_013694825.1 Solirubrobacterales bacterium | reverse complement strand
GTCGTGCCCTGGTCGACGAGCGTGCGGATGATGTCCCAGACCTGGTTCCGCGAGCGTGGGTCGAGCCCGGTCGTCGGCTCGTCGAGGAACATCAGCTGCGGCGTGACGACGATGCTGGCCGCGATATCGAGCCGGCGGCGCATCCCGCCGGAGAAGTTCTTGACCAGGCGCCCGGAAGCCTCGGCGAGCCCGAAGGCCTCCAGCAGCTCGAATGAGCGAGCCTTAGCCTCGGCCCGGCCCAGGCCCAGCAAGCGGCCGAGCAGGACGAGGTTCTCGCGCCCCGTCAGATCCTCGTCGACGGAGGCGAGCTGGCCCGTCAGGCTGACGACGCTGCGCACCGCATCGGCCTCGCTGACGATGTCGTAGCCGAGCACTCGGGCCGAGCCGGCGTCGGGGGCGAGCAGGGTGGCGAGCATCCGGATCGTCGTCGTCTTGCCGGCCCCGTTTGGGCCGAGCACTCCGTAGACCGAGCCCCTACGCACGGCCAGATCGACGCCGTCGACGGCGCATGTCTCGCCGAAGGCCTTGACGAGGCCCTCGGCTTCGATTGCCAGGTTGGATTGCGAGCTCATCTGTTTCCTCAGCTGGACGGGTCGCGGGGCGTCGAATGGCTTCGCCGCGCCTATTGTGAAGCTTCAACCCCGCTCGAAGTCAAGCGCTCGTTTCGGGTTTCGTGCTCGATGCGGGTAGAGACCGGTCGCGGTGGCCGAACTCATCGCACGACCTCGCCGAATCCCTCCGAGCGCAGGCCGGGGTTGCTCTGAAGCCGACGAGGGTACCCCCGGCGGCAGGACATTTCGTCCGAACGGGAGGAGAGCACATGAGCACCGGACTAATCGTCACGATCGTGATCGCGGTGATCCTGATAGCCGTGATCGCAGCCGTCGCCTCGTCGCGAGGCAAGCAGCGCAAGGAGGATAAGCGCCACGAGGCCCGCGAGATCCGCCAGAAGGCCGAGAAGCGCGACGCCGTCGCCGAACGCGAGCACGCCGCAGCCGAAGAGAAGGAGGCCGGCGCCCGCCGCCAGGCAGCGGAGGCCAAGGAGAGCCGTGTCAACGCCGAGCGCGCCGGCAACGAGGCCAGCCAGGAGCACGACCGGGCCAACCGGCTCGATCCGGACGGCGACGCGGGGCGAGAGGATCGCAGTGAGGACCACGCGGAATCCGACCACCGCGAGGCCGGCCCTAGTCGAAGCGAGCGCGTGGACCCCGACGACCACGAGGCCGAGCAGCACCGGCGCGAGCGGGCCGATCCCCCACTCTGAGGGTCCCGCCGGCGCGAGCTGGGCGGGTGACCTCGCCGCCATTACGAAACCGTCGCTGATCAACATACGCTGAGGGGGTGAACCCCCTCTCAGCCGACCACACGAACTCAGCCGCGATCGTCTCGGCCCGCGGGCTGCGGCGTGACTTCGGCGAGGGCGAAGCGGCCGTCCGGGCGCTCGACGACGTCTCCGTCGACCTCCCGAAGGGACGCTTCACGGCGATCATGGGTCCGTCGGGCTCGGGCAAGTCGACGCTGATGCACGTGCTCGCCGGCCTCGACCGGCCGACCGCCGGCACGATCACGATCGACGGCACCGAGCTCGGGCCCTTAAACGACGCCGAGCTGACCCGGCTGCGACGCGACAAGCTGGGCTTCGTCTTTCAGTTCTTCAACCTGCTGCCCGTGCTGACCGCCGAGGAGAACATCCTGCTGCCGCTGAAGCTCGCCGGGCGCGAGGCCGACCAGGAGCGAAAGAGCACCCTGATCGACGCGGTCGGACTCGGCGACCGGCTCTCTCACCGCCCGGCTGAGCTCTCCGGCGGCCAGCAGCAGCGGGTCGCGATCGCACGTGCCCTGCTCTCCGAGCCGGCGGTGGTCTTCGCCGACGAGCCGACGGGCAACCTCGACACCACCTCCAGCGGCGAGGTCCTGGCCCTGCTGAGGCGCGCGGTGGACGAGTTCGGTCAGACGGTCGCGATGGTCACCCACGACCCGCAGGCCGCCGCGAGCGCCGACCGAGTGCTGGTCCTGGTCGACGGACGGATCGTCAGTGACGAGCCCGCTCGCGACGCCGATCAGGTGCAAAGCCTGATGAGGCCATCAGCGATCTCGTGAGCGCGGTCGCGCTTCGCAACCTCGCGGCGCGCAAGCTGCGGACCCTGCTGACCTCGCTGGCGATCGTGCTCGGCGTGATGATGGTCGCCGGCACTTACATCCTCACCGACACGATCGACAGCTCCTTCGAGCGCATCTTCACCCAGTCCAACCAAGGCGTCGACGCGGTGGTCAAGACCAAGCAGGCGGTCGAGACCGATGACGGCACGGTGCCGCCCTTCGACGCTTCGGTGCTGCACCGGGTCGAGCGCTCGCCGGGCGTCGCCGTGGCCGCCGGCGTGATCGCCGACCCTCAGGTCTCGATCATCGACTCCGACGGCGAGCCCATCGGAGGCATGGGCGCGCCCTCGTTCGGCTTCTCGACCGGCCCCGAGCGCTTCGACCCGCTGACCTACGTGGAGGGCGGCCCGCCTCAGGCCGACGCAGAGATCGTCATCGACAAGGCGACGGCCGACGCCGAGGGCTTCGAGCTCGGCGACGCGATCGAGGTTGCCGGCAAGGCCGAGGCGAGCGAGTACGAGCTGGCCGGCATCGCGACGCTCGGCGAGGTCGACTCTTTCGGCGGCGCCACGCTGGCCTTGCTGACCCTGCCCGAGGCCCAGCGGATCACCGGCAAGCGGGGCCAGTTCGACCAGATCACGATCGCCGCGGACGAGCAGACGACACCCGAGCAGCTCACAGCGAGCCTCTCCGACTCGCTGCCCAAGACGGTGCAGGCCGAGACCGGCGAGGAGGACGTCCAGTCCCAGCGTGAGGACATCGGCGTCTTTCTCGGCTTCCTTCAGACGGCACTGCTGGTCTTCGCGGGCGTGGCTCTCTTCGTCGCCGCGTTCCTGATCTTCAACACCTTCTCGATCACGGTCGCCCAGCGCACGCGCGAGTTCGCGATGCTGCGGACGCTGGGCGCTGGGCGCCGCCAGATCATCGCCGCGGTGGTCCTCGAGGCGCTCGTGATCGGCCTGCTGGCCTCAGTCCTCGGGCTGGCGGCCGGAATCGGCTTCTCGCCCGCGGTCGGCGCCCTGTTCGGCGGAGTCGGCATTGATTTGCCGACCTCGGGCACGATCATCGAGCTGCGTACGGTGATCGTCTCGCTGGTGATCGGCACCGCGATCGCCGTGCTCTCGGCGCTACTGCCGGCGCTGCGCGCGACCCGGGTCCCGCCGGTGCAGGGGCTCCGCGAGGGTGCCGTGCTGGAGACGCCGCGAGAGCGCGGGCGGCGAAACGTCGCCGGCGTCGTGCTGAGCGCGCTCGGCCTCGCGGCGATGCTGCTCGGCCTGTTCGGCGTCCTGAGCCCGGGCGAGCTCTGGCTCGGGATCGGGGCGATCGCCGTATTCATCGGCGTCGCGCTGCTGAGCCCGCGGCTGGTCACCCCGATGGCCTCGGTGATCGGCCGTCCGCTAGAGCGCCTGCGCGGGATCCCGGGCCGGATCGCGCGAGAGAACGCGATTCGCAACCCCGGTCGCACGGCGGTCACGGCCGCGGCCCTGATGATCGGCCTGGCGCTTGTCTCGTTCGTCGCGATCTTCGCGTCGGGGCTGCGGAGCTCGATCGAGGGCGCGATCGACAAGACGATCGTCGGCGACCTCTTCATCGCCAACAGCGACGGCTTCTCCGACATCCCTGTCGGCGTCACCGACGCGGTCGCCGAGATCGACGGCGTCGCGACGGTCTCACCGACCCGCTACACCCAGAACGAGGTCGAGGGCACCGAGGGTGGCGGCTACCTGACGCTCGTCGACCCCGAGACGGCGCCGGATGTGCTGACGCTCGACTGGGAGCAGGGCTCGCAGGAGGTGCTCGGCGAGCTTGGCGCCTCCGAGGCGGTGATCGACGAGAAGTGGGGCACCGACAACGGCTTCTCGGTTGGCGACGAGTTCACCGCGCGGACCGTCTCCGGCGAGGAGCTCGAGCTGACGGTCAGCGGCACCTTCACCGACACCACCGACTACATCGGCGACTACGCGGCCTCCGACGCCAACGCCGCGGCCTACGGGGAGGAGCGAAACGCGACCAGCGTGCTCGTCAACCTGGCGGCCGGAAGCGACGCCGCCGCCGTGCGCTCGGAGATCGAAGCCGCCGTCGGCGAGCGCTTTCCCACCATCGAGACGCAAGACCAGCAGCAGCTCAAGGACTCGATAGGCGAGCAGCTGAACACGCTCCTGGGCGTCGTGTACGCCCTGCTTTTCCTGGCCGTCATCGTCTCGCTGTTCGGGATCGTCAACACCCTGGCGCTGTCGATCCACGAACGCACGCGCGAGCTCGGGCTGCTGCGTGCCGTGGGAACGTCGCGCAGCCAGGTGCGTCGGATCGTGCGCTACGAAGCGGTGATCACGGCCCTGATCGGCGCCGTGCTGGGGCTGGCGCTGGGTGTCGTCTTCGCGGTCGTCGTCAGCCGCCCACTGGCCGACGAGGGGTTCGTTCTCTCGATCCCGGTTCCGACGCTGATCGCGCTGCTCGCGCTCGCGGTGCTCGCCGGCGTGCTCGCCGCGATCGGGCCGGCGAGGCGCGCCTCACGGCTCGACGTCCTGCAGGCGCTCTCCTACGAGTAGCGAGTCCCTCCGTCAACGCGGCTGGGTCACGCCGGCTCGGAGATCACGAGACGGAGCGACCCGTCGAAGGTGCTCTGCTCGCGCAGGTGGCCATGCTCGGCGTCCCACGCGCCCGAGTCGAGCGCCGCGGCGAGACGACCCACGATGCGCTTCTCTGCCCCCGCCGGCAGCAGCGCCCACATCGACTGTGAGCCGCGCACCGCCCGGTCGAGCAACGCCTCGGGACGATTCCAGTAGGCCTCGATGAAACCGTCGGCGCAATCAGCCGGCGTCGGGACGCTCTCGACACGGGTCCGGCCGCCCAGCGCCATGCCGACGGCGTCGACCGACGGGAAGCGCGGGCGGTCTATCTCGAGGCCCTCGGCGAGGTGCTGCCGCTGCCAGGCCGGCAGGGCGTCGAGGTGGAAGGTGAAGACGACGACCGGGCCGCGGGCGACGCGGCGGAGCTCGGCCAGGCCCGCCTCCGGCGGCGCCCAGTGATGGATCGTCACGCAGGCCATCGCCGCGTCGACGGCATCGTCATCGAATGGCAGCTGCTCGGCGCGGGCGCTGATCGCCGGCGCCCCATCCCGACGACGCTGGGCGCGCATCGTCGCGCTCGGCTCGACCGCCAGGACCCAGCGATCCTCGGGCTCGTAGGAGCCGCTGCCGGCGCCGACGTTCAGGACCGTCGCTGCGTCGCCGAGGGCGGCTTGGATCCGTGCGGCGATCCGCGGGTCCGACCGCCGCTGGCCGGCGTAGCCGCGTCCGAGCCGCTCGTAGTCGACGCCGGGAC
>JACDBR010000231.1 GCA_013694825.1 Solirubrobacterales bacterium | reverse complement strand
CGCGTCTGCGTTCCGGCGCGGCTAGCTTGCTCTCGCGCGCTCCGCGCGTCCGCTCTCCAAGAGCTCGCGCGCGAGCCGGATCTGGGCCGCACCGGGTCCCTTTCCCTCCGGTCCCGGCACCTCTAGCAGCGCCGGAAGCCCCTCGAAGCGCGGTTCCGACAGGAAGGCGCCGAGGCCCTCGCGGCCGATTTCGCCGTCGGGGAGATTCGCGTGCAGGTCGCGATTTGCCCCCAGCCCCACCTTCGAGTCATTTACGTGCAGGCAGTGGAGCCGTTCGAGCCCGATCTCTGAGTCGAGCTGGTCGACGACCGCCGCAACCGCCTCAATAGAGCGGATGTCATAACCGGAGGCGAAGAGGTGGCAACAGTCGACGCATACCCCGAGCCGCTCGTCACCCCCGGCCAGCTCGATCAGCTCGGCCAACTCGGCGAAGTCCCTGCCGAGTGGGCCCTGTGTGCCGGCGGTGTTCTCAAGCAGCAGCGGGCAGCCCTCGCTCTCGGCGAGCCCCTCGGAGATCGCCTGAGCCGCGCGCTTCATCGACGGCCCTTGCGGCTCTCCCTTTCGCGAGCCGGCGTGCAGCACGACACCCTCGGCGCCCATCCCGTCCCCGACCCGCAATGCGTGGATCAGCGACGCGATCGACTTCGAGCGGATCTCCTGCTGCTTCGAAGCGCAGTTGATCAGGTAGACGGCGTGGATCATCGCGGCTTCGACGCGCGAGGAGTCGAGCGCCTCGCGGAAGGCGGCGAAGTCGTCGCCCGTGTACCTGGTCGGCCGCCATGCGCGCGGACTCTGGTTGAAGATCTGGATCGCGTCCGATTCGGTCTCGATGCCCCGCTCGACGGCGTTGGCGAGGCCACCGGCTGTGGAAACATGCGCGCCGATGAGCACCGTCCGAGACTCTCCAGTCGTCCGCTTCGCCCCCTCACCCACCGGCGCCCTGCACGTCGGCGGGGCGCGGTCGGCACTCTACAACTGGCTCGTCGCCAGGAACGGGGGCGGGCGCATGGTGCTGCGGATCGAGGACACAGACCTGGAGCGCTCGACGCCGGAGAACATCGCTCAGATCATCGACGCGCTCGAATGGCTCGAGCTCGACTGGGACGATGGGCCGCTGAGCCAGGCCGCGCGGCGCGAGCGACATGTCGAGAGGATCGACGAGCTGCTCTCGGCCGGGCATGCCTATTACGATCCGACGAGCTCCGAGCGGGTACGCGAGTGGAAGCGCGAGCACCCCGGCCGTGGGTATCGCGGGGCCGGCAACGGCGGGGACGGAGCCGTCAGGCTGCGCTTCCCCGACGCCGGAACAACCGTGGTCGAGGACCTGATTCGCGGCCCGGTCGCCTTCGAGAACCGGCTCTCCGACGACCTCGTGATCGCGCGCGCCGATGGCAGCCCAGTCTACAACTTCGCGGTTGCCGTGGATGACCTCGACATGGGCATCACCGAGGTGATCCGGGGCGACGACCATCTCTCCAACACCCCGAAGCAGCTGCGGGTGATCGAGGCCCTGGGGGGGACGCCACCCAGCTACGCCCACCTTCCGCTGCTCCACGGTCCCGATGGCAAGAAGCTCTCCAAGCGCCACGCCAGCGCCTCGGTGCAGGAGCTGCGAGCCGGTGGCTACCTGCCGGCCGCAGTTCGTAACTATCTCGCCCTGCTCGGCTGGGGGACCGAGGACGACACGACGCTCATGTCGACCGCCGAGCTCGTCCGCCGCTTCCGGATCGAAGCCGTCGGCCGCTCGGCGGCTGTCTTCGACGAACGCAAGCTTCGCTGGATGAACGGCCGCTTCCTGCGCGAGCTGTCGCTCGAGGACTACGTCCAGGCGACGGTCGGCTACCTCGATCGCGAGGGCGGGGGCGCGCCCGCTGAAGGCGAGCGCCTCGGCGCCGCCTGCCGGATTGCCCAGGAGAAGGCACAGACTCTGGCCGAGGTCTGGCCGCTGATCCGATTCGCATTCGAGCCGCCGGTCGAGGATCCGAGCGCGTGGGTGAAGGTCATGGAACGCGATGGCGTCGCCGAACGGCTCGCAGAGTCGCTCGCCGTTCTGCGCGCCATCGACACCTGGGAGGTCGCGGCGCTCGAGCCGGCGCTCGAGGAGCTACTCGCCCGGCGCGAGTGGAAGCCCGGCAGCGTCTACCAGCCGCTTCGCGTTGCGATCACCGGCACGAGCGTTTCGCCCGGGATCTTCGACACGCTCGAGGTTCTCGGCCGAGAGCCGGCGCTCCTTCGCATCGAGGCGGCGCTGGCGCGCCTTCGAACCTAGCCGCGCCGACATCGCTAAGGCGCCGTTGCCAGGTTGCCGATGAAGTGGACGGGACCGGCCAGCGGGCCGCCCCAGGCACGGAATCCACCCAGATGGCAATCGACACCGAGACGAGGAGCACTCCGCGGCGTGGGGCTGCCGCTGGGCACCGCTTGGCCAGCGCGTTCGACAGCGTCTCCTCCATGCCGGCGCTTCGAGAGGCACGCCAGCGGCTGATCCGGCTGGCCGAGCACGGGGAGCCGAGCACGGTCGAGCTGGCCGAGGCCGTCGAGTCCGACGCGGCGCTCGCAGCCGCGGTGATGAGGGCTGCCAACAACGGGGCGGGCCCGTCGGGGCGCTGTGGTGGGATCCGCGACGCCATCGAGGCTCTGCCGGCTGGGCGCCTGGGAGCCATTGCTACCGGCCTCTCGACCTTCGACCCACTCGACCGGGCGGGCTCCGAGCGCTACGAGCGCTTCCGGCGCCACGCGGTCGCCGTCAAGCTCGCCGCCGACAAGGTCGGCGAGGTCGCGCGCCTCCCGGATCCGGACGAGCTCGCTGTCGCGGCGCTCCTGCACGACGTGGGACGCCTTGTGCTGGTTGAGATGTACGGAGAGCTTCGAGTCGCCGGAATCGGTGGATCACCAGACGAGCGAGTCCGCTATGAGCGCCGAGAGCTCGGTATCGACCACGCGCTCGTCGGTGGCGTCCTGCTACGCCGCTGGGGCCTCCGCCCGAGCGTCGCCACGACGGTCGAGCGCCATCACTCCATCGAGGCCCGTGGCCACGCCGCCGCGGTGCGGCTGGCCGACCTGGTCGCCCATCAGGCGGCCGGCGAACCGGTTTCGCCCGACGAGCTCTCGAAGGCGGGAGGGGCGCTGGGCATCGACCGCGGCAAGCTCCGCGAGCTGCTCTTCGACTTTCCGTACTCGCCGCGTGCCCGTCGGCGCTCGAGTGCGCCCTGCCCGCTGTCGGCTCGCGAGCTCGACGCGCTGCGAGGCCTCGCAGAGGGCAAGGTCTACAAGCAGATCGCCCGAGAGCTCGGGCTCTCGGTCAGCACCGTGCGGACCCACCTGCACAACGTCTACCGCAAGATCGACGCCGTCGATCGAGCCCAGGCCGTACTGATCGCGCGCGACAAGGCCTGGATCTAGGGCGAGCCCACAGCGTCTTCGAGGTCTCGACCCCATCCGACTCTCTGGCGGTGCGGTAGAACAGGGCGGTGATCTCGGTCACCTCGAAGTCCCGCTACGCGGTCGTCGCTCTCGCCGAGCTCGCCCGTTCCGGCGACGGCCCGGTCCCCCTGGCGCAGGTCGCCGAGCGCCGCGAGATCCCGGTTCAATTTCTCGAGCAGCTCTTCTCGATCCTTCGCCGGGCTGGGATCTTGACCAGTCAGCGCGGCGTCAAGGGCGGCTATTCCCTGGCTTGCCCAGCCGACCAGATCACCGTGCTCGACGTCGTCCAGGCGCTCGACGGACGGGTCGGCGACGAGGCTCGAGAGGCCGGCGGGATCTGGGCCGAGGGCGTCGGGGCTCTGCGCGAGGTCTTCAGCCAGACGACGATCGCCGATGTCGCCAGCCGCGAGTCCGTTGAGGCCGGTGCCGGGATGTACCACATCTGAGAGCCATCTCCGGGCGGCGCGAGCCCGGGACGGATAGCGCTTCCCTCGCTACCTTGCAGCGGTGGCCGAGCCCGCTCCAACTCCGATTCTGCGCGAGGCTGCCGCCGCGATCGG
>JACDBR010000218.1 GCA_013694825.1 Solirubrobacterales bacterium | reverse complement strand
CCTACGTCGACTACCTCGATGCCGGCACCTTGGATCCAGGCGGTCCGGTGGAGGTCGAGGCGCGGCGCGAGTGCTACCCCGAGACCTGGGCCGGAAGGGCCAGCGGGACCGTGACCAACGACGGGCTGACGGAGAGCTGGTCGGCCACGTACACGACGAATCGGTTCCACCAGAACGGAGGCGGCGCCTCGTACGGCTACGGCCTCGAGGGCGATGAGGGTGACAGCCAGGGGACCATGCAGTGGAGCATCTCCGGAACCAACGGCGGCGGATGTCAGGTCAGCGGCTCGGCGACGATCGATGTCGTGGCCCGGCTCGACTTGTTTGCCGCGATGGAGCCGAAGTCCTACGCGACCGATCTCCGGCCTGTCGAATCCACGCAGGTCACGAGCCAGTGTCCGGGACAGGCGGCAACGACGTTCACGTACTTTCCGCTCAACTGCGACTGCGCGGCGATGCGTAATCCCTTCACGGAGCCGTACGCGCCCAGTCT
The DNA here is from genome assembly GCA_013694825.1 of Solirubrobacterales bacterium. Classification (GTDB taxonomy): domain Bacteria; phylum Actinomycetota; class Thermoleophilia; order Solirubrobacterales; family 70-9; genus JACDBR01. The sequence continues at coordinate 3,931 of JACDBR010000218.1, read as the reverse complement.
CACCTCGATCCAAGGCGCGCAGAGCTACACGGCCAACACCGGCGAGGGTGTGTCATGGGCCTGGAAGCTCGTGCCCGGATCGACGCCACCACCACCGTAAGCGCCTGCGGCCGGCTCGAGCCCAGACTGCTCGCCAGCCCGGTAGCTGCCTCTGACCAAGCCACGCGTCCGCTGTCCAACGGGCAGCGCGGCCGGGCCACCGGTCCCAGGGCTATCTTCGTTCGAGGTGCCCGAGTTCAAGCTGAATCCCGCCTACACGCCGACTGCCGACCAGCCGAAGGCGATCGCCGAGCTCGCCGAGGGCCTCGGGGGGGATGAGCGCTTCCTGACCCTGCTCGGGGCGACCGGCACGGGCAAGACCTTCACGATGGCCGGGGTGATCGAGCGGGTCCAGCGCCCGGCGCTCGTGATCGCGCACAACAAGACCCTCGCCGCGCAGCTCTGCAACGAGTTTCGCGAGTTTTTCCCCGACAACGTGGTCGAGTACTTCGTCTCCTACTACGACTACTACCAGCCCGAGGCATACGTTCCGGCCCAGGACCTCTACATCGAGAAGGACTCCTCGATCAACGACGAGATCGACCGCCTGCGACACGCTGCGACCGCCTCGCTGCTGGCCCGCCGCGACGTCCTCATCGTCGCCTCGGTCTCGTGCATCTACGGGATCGGTTCGCCGGAGCTCTATCGCGAGCAGATGCAGCTGTTCAAAGTCGGCGAGTGGGTCGAGCGCGACGGGCTCTTCCGCAAGCTGATCGGGATGCAGTATGGGCGTAACGACACGGTCCTGACCCGCGGCACGTTCTCGGTCAAGGGCGAGATGCTCGAGATCTTTCCCGCCTACGCCGAGTCGGCCTATCGGATCGCACTGTTCGGCGACGAGATCGAGAAGATCGACCACTTCGATCCGCTGACCGGCGAGATCCTCGACGCGGTCGACCACGTCGCCGTCTGGCCGGCCACCCATTACGTGACTAAGGAGGAGACGCTCGAGCGTTCGGTGCTCGAGATCAAGGCCGAGATGGAGGCTCGGTGCACCGAGCTCGAGCTCGAGGGCAAGGTGCTCGAGTCGCATCGACTGCGCCAGCGCACCGAGTACGACATGGAGATGATGAAGGAGGTCGGCTTCACCTCCGGGATCGAGAACTACTCGCGGATCCTCGACGGGCGCCCCGTCGGCTCGCCCCCGCACACGCTGATCGACTATTTCCCCGACGACTTCGTCGTCTTCGTCGACGAATCCCACCAGACGATCCCCCAGATCGGCGGCATGTACGAGGGCGATCGCTCGCGAAAGGGCACACTGGTCGACTTCGGCTTCAGGCTGCCCTCGGCGATGGACAACCGGCCACTTCGCTTCGAGGAGTTCCTCTCGCGGATCGGCCAGATGGTGATGGTCTCGGCGACGCCGGGCTCCTACGAGCGCAGCGTCGCCTCGCGGGTCGTCGAGCAGATCGTCCGACCGACCGGGATCATCGACCCCGAGGTCGACGTGCGCGCGACCCGCAACCAGATCGACGACCTCATGAACGAGGTACGAAAGCGCGCCGAGGTCGGCGAGCGGGCGCTGGTCACGACGCTGACCAAGAAGATGGCCGAGGACCTGACCGGCTACCTGATCGAGCACGGCTTCCGGGTCCGCTACCTGCACTCGGAGATCGACACCCTGGAACGGATCCAGATCATCCGCGACCTGCGGCTCGGCGAATACGACGTCCTGGTCGGGGTCAACCTGCTGCGCGAAGGCCTCGACCTGCCGGAGGTCTCACTGGTCGCGATCCTCGACGCCGACAAGGAGGGCTTCCTGCGCGGCGAGACGAGCCTCGTGCAGACGATCGGGCGCGCGGCGCGGAACGTCGACGGCAAGGTCGTGATGTACGCCGACAAGGAGACCGAGGCAATGCGAAAGGCGCTCTCGGAGACCGATCGCCGGCGCGAGATTCAGCTCGCCTACAACCGTGAGCACGGGATTACTCCCGAGACCGTCAAGAAGGGGATCTCCGACATCGCGGACTTCCTGGCGATGGACTCGCGCACCTCGCCCAAGCGCCGCCGTCGCTCGCGCGCCGGTGACGAGATCTCCGACCCGGCTGAGCTCGAGAAGATCATCATCGAGCTCGAGGAGGAGATGCTGGCGGCCTCGGAGGAGCTCCGCTTCGAGGAGGCCGCCCGGATCCGCGACGAGCTCAAGGAGCTTCGGCGTGACCTGGAGGCGCTGGGGGCTTAGGGCCCCCGTCCGCGCCTCCCGCGGTTTGTCGCCGGACGGCTCGGCCCGCGGTAACCTCGATCACATGGACACAGAGCAGATCGCCCAGCAGGTCGCCGAACAGGTTCGTGAGCTCGTGGCCGAGGCCGAGACGCAGTCGGCCGCGCTTCTCGCCGAGGCTGAGGTGAGGGCCCGCGAGATCATCGCTTCCGCCGAGGCGGAGGCACACCAAGTGCGGCTCGAGGCCCAGGAGGAGGCGCGCCAGCTCCGAAGCGAGGCCGACGTCTCGACTCAGGGCCGGGTCGACGAGCTCCGGCGCGGGCTCGACGAGCTTCAGAGCAAGCTGCGCCACGACCCCTCCGGCGAGGTCACCCCGCCGGTGACGGTTCCCGAGCCGCAGCCCGGGCCCAGCCCGATCCCGGAGCCGCCCGCGACGCCCGAGCCCGAGCCCGGGCCGGTCCCCGAGCCCGAGCCGCCGCTGATCCCGGAGCCGACCCCGCCGCCCGATGAGGGGACTCCTCCCGAGATCGATCCCGTCCCTGGCGCTTCGGAGCTCGTCGGCAACGGCTCCGCCTCACGCCGTGACGACCCTGCGGGCGCCCGTTTAGTGGCCATGAACATGGCGCTCAACGACTCCACGCCGGAGACGATCGTTGCGGCGATCGAGCAGGACTTCGACCTGGCCAACCCACGCTCGGTCGTCGACGACGTCCTGACCCGTACCGGCGTCAAGCGCCCCTGACGGACCTTCGCGGCGCTCGTTCCCGAGGCCCGGCCCGGCGCTCGCCGCGGGTCGCTTCGCCCAGCTTGCGGCGGTTTCCTTCGAGTCTCCTCGGGTCCCGCCGGGGAACGTCTGTTCGCGGACCTAGAATGGGCTTGAATGCCTGCCCGCGGTCAGATCGTGATCTCTGGCGCCCGCGCCCACAACCTCAAGGGGATCAACCTCGCGATCCCGCGCGACTCGCTGGTCGTGATCACCGGGCTCTCGGGATCGGGCAAGTCGAGCCTCGCCTTCGACACGATCTACGCCGAGGGCCAGCGCCGCTACGTCGAATCGCTGTCCTCCTACGCGCGCCAGTTCCTCGGCCAGATGGAGAAGCCCGACGTCGACTCGATCGACGGGCTCTCGCCGGCGATCTCCATCGACCAGAAGACCACATCGCGCAACCCGCGATCGACCGTCGGGACCGTGACCGAGATCCACGATTACCTGCGGCTGCTGTGGGCCCGGATCGGCAAGCCGCATTGCCACAACTGCGGCGCTCCGATCGCCGGCCAGTCGCTCGAGCAGATCACCGACCGCGTCCTGACCCTCCCCGAGCCCACCCGGTTCATGGTCTTGGCGCCGATCGTCCGCGGGCGCATGGGCGAGTACGGCCGGCTGCTCGAGGAAATGCGACAGCAGGGCTACGCCCGCGCCGTGGTCGACGGCGAGCTGAAGCGCCTCGACGAGCCGATTGACCTCGACAAGAAGTTCAAGCACGACATCTCGGTGGTCGTCGATCGCCTAGTGATGAAGGAGGGGGTCAGGAAGCGCCTCGCCGAGTCGATCGAGGCGGCGTCTCAGCTCGCCGAGGGGATCGTCGAGATCGAGCTGCTGACAGGCTCCTCGGCCGGTGGCGAGGACGGTGAGGCCGAGGCCGTCGGCGCCGCGGCCACGCAGGCGCCGGGCGGCCGTGTGCTGAGCGGCCCCAGCGCCGGCAGGCGCGGCGAGGTTCTGGTCTTCTC
>JACDBR010000182.1 GCA_013694825.1 Solirubrobacterales bacterium | reverse complement strand
CCTCCCGAGCTGCCCGCGCCGGCAACGTGCAAGCGATGCGACTCCTGGCCGAGATGCTGATGCCCGACTCCGGCGAGGCCGCTGACGAGCTGACCGAGTTCGATGAGCTCGCCCGCAAGCGGCAGGCGCGATGAGCGACCTCGATGACTTCGCCAACTTCGCCGCGTCCGTGCTGACGACCGAGGACGGCTCGCCGCTGATCCTCGAACCCTTCCAGCGTTCGATGCTCGTCGAGCACTTCGAAGGTGTCCGCGAGCTGCTGATTCTGATGCCGAAAAAGCTCGGCAAGTCGTCGCTGCTGGCCGGTCGGGGTCTATTCGAGCTGATCTCCGTTCCCTTTGCCAACGTGGCGATCGTCGCCGCCTCCCGCGACCAAGCCGGACTGATCCTCAAGCAGGCCAGCGGCTATATCCGCCGCTCTCCGGCCCTACGGCGCCGCCTGGCGGTAGTTCAGCGCGAGATCCGCCACGGGGCCAACGGCGGGACGATGCGCGTGCTCGCGGCCGACTCAGACACGCTCGACGGCTGGCTCGGAACCCTTGCCCTGGTCGATGAGCTAGGACGCTGGCCCTCGGCTGAGAACTACGGACTGCTCCGCGCCGGAGTGGTCCCACGCGACGGGCAGCTAATCGGCATCTCGACCGCCTCCGACGACGAGGCGAATCCTCTCGGGCAGCTCCGCTCGAAGGCGATGGCGCTGCCGACCTTCCGCCTCGACCCCGACAACCCGAAGCACAAGATCGCCACCTCCCCGAGCTTCGCCCTGCACGAATGGAGCCTCGACCCCGGCGACGACCACACCGACCTTGCGACGATCAAGGCCGTCAACCCCGCGACCTGGATGACCGTGGCCCTGCTCGCCGAGGAGCTCGACTCCCCGAGCTTCACCCCGTGGGCTCACCAGCGCTTCCGCTGCGGTCTGTGGACGGCCGGCGAGGATGGCGCGATCGCTCCCGCTGAGTGGGCAGCCTGCGCCGAGCCCGGCCTTGAGATCCCCGAGGGCGCCGATGGTGTGATCGTCGCGATCGACCTCGGCTGGAAATGGGACACGACGGCGGGCGTCCCCCTGTGGCGAGAGTCGCCGGAGGCCCCGATCCGGATCCACTCCCCGACGATCCTCACCCCGCCCCAGGACGGCTCAAGCCTCGATGCGCAGGAGATCCAGGGAGCCTGCGCCCTCTTTCAGGAGCGCTGGCCGTCGCTGACCTTCGTCCTCGATCCCGAGGCCGGAGGAGAGCAGCTTGGACAGTGGCTCGAGCGCGAGCTCGGAGCACGGGTCGTCACCCACTCGCAGAAGACCTCTCCGATGTCCGACGCCTCCCAGCAGCTCGCCGAGGCGATCGCCGGCCGCGACCTCGAGCACCCCGAAGACGAGGCGCTGACCAAGCACGTCCTCAGCGCCGGGGCGAAGTTCTACGGCGTCGGCTGGCGACTGGTGAAGCAGAAGCGCTCGAACCTGCCGATCGACGCTGCGGTCGCCCTGGCGATGGGGGTGCGGGTCCTAAACGCAACCGGTGGAACCTCGAAGGGGCCACGAAACGACATCAGCGCCTCGAGCGCGGTGCTGTTCGCATGAAGGAGACAACGACGTGACAAACGACATCCGCCCACTCGGCGCCGGCACGGGCGCGACGCCCTACTGGGTGAAGTCCGGCCAGTACAGCTCGATCCAGCTCGTGTTCATCGACGAGGCCGGGCTAGTGACGGGCACAGGGGTACGTCGTGGATGGGACGACGCCGCGCCCACCAAGGAGGAAGCCTTGATCGCCCACCTCGGCCCGGCGATCGACCAGGCCGACGCCGCGCTCGAGCGCTTCAAGCGCGACCGCTCGAAGCAGCCCAAGCCGGCTGCGCTCGGAAGCGCGAGCACAGCGGGACCGCTCCGGGCCGTTCGGTAGCCACCCAGGCGGCGCGTATCGCCGAATCCGTCCCGTTCGGCGCCGTTCGGTTGCAATCGGGTTGCAGTTGCGCGCTCGCGCAAGGTCGAGCAGGCGCGAGCGGACGCGAGCACGCTCCGTCGCGAGCACGTCCGCAAGCAAGACCAGTACCGCGAGCTGGATAAACGTCCACGCGCGGCCGCTCCGCTCAGGTGGAATGCGCTCGTGACGAAGACATTCCTGACGGGGTTCCAGCCAATTTCAGGAGGCAGCACATGGTGAAGTCAATGAGCGTCGAAAGGGTGGCCCCAGGGACTCTGCGGCTCACCACCCTTGCGGTTTGCGCGTTCGCGCTCGTTCTGCTCTGGCCCGGGCAGCCTGCCCAGGCCAAGCGCCTGGTCGGCACGAACGGAGCGGACCGACTGGTGGGAACGCCAAAGCGCGATCTGATCACGGCCCGCGGCGGCAACGATCTCGCCAAGGGTCTCGGGCGGGCGGACATAGTCCGGGGCGGCACCGGTAAAGACCGGGTGAGCGGCGGCAATGGACGCGATCGAGTGAGCGGCGACAAGGGACGCGATCGAGTGAGCGGCGGCAAGGGACGCGATCGAGTGAGCGGCCGAGCCGACGATGACTTCGTCCACGCTGCGGATGGCAAGGCTGATCGCCGGGTGAACGGGGGAGCGGGGAACGACTACTGCACCATCGACAACGCGGATGTCCCGGTGACGCGGAACTGCGAGAACGCCAAGGTCGCCCCCGACACGCCCGGCGGGCTTCGGGTCACATCATCGAGCGGCCTGGTCTGCGGGACCGCCCTGCCGCTCTGTCCGTTCCAGATCGTCGGTCGCGGCGCCGATGGCCTGCTTGGTTTGGCGAGCGGTGGCGGTGGTGTCACCCTGGCCGCCGGGGCACGCGTCTCGATCACGGGTGACACCTGGACCGCGACGGGGCTTTATGGCTGCTCCTCGGACGGTGAGATCCTGGTCACGATCGGGTCGGAGTCAGCACGGGTGCCGATCACCTGCACCGCCTAAGACGCCGCGTGGGGCTTACCCGGCAAGGCTCGCTGCATGGGAGGCGCAGCGAGCCTCGTCGAGTGGCTGAGGCGCTCCTCCGCGCCGCGCCGTGCGACCTCCTGGGCACGACCGACCGCGCCTCTGGCTCACCGCCGCCATGACGGGCTTGCGCCGGGGTGAGCTCTTGCGCTTCGCTGGCAGGAGGTGGATTGGACCGCCGGCCTCGTCCGGGTATGGCGGAGCTATGGAGAGCTCGGCGGCTTCGAC
>JACDBR010000070.1 GCA_013694825.1 Solirubrobacterales bacterium | reverse complement strand
ACCGCGGATGGCGCCGCTGGGGCACCGACCGCCTGGTCCGCGTCACGCTGGAGGTGATCGCGGAGCACCGCCGAGCCCACCCGGGCGCCCCGCGGCTCGCGATCGGCGACCTCAGCCGCACCCATGGGGGCGACTTCGGCCCCCAGTACGGGATCGTCGGTCACGCCTCGCACCAGAACGGGCTTGACGTCGACATCTACTACCCGCGCCGGGATCGCAGGGAGCGCTCGCCCTTGACCGTCGACGAGGTCGACCTAAGGCTCTCGCAGGATCTCGTCGACCGCTTCGTCGCCGCCGGCGCCGACAAGGTCTTCGTCGGGCCCAACACCGGGCTGACCGGCCCGCCCGAAGTGGTCCAGGCGCTTCCCTACCACGACAACCACCTCCACCTCCGGATTCCGGGCTAGAGGCCGCACTCCCAATAGGTGCTCGGTCCGTCGCCCGAGACCGCACGCTGCCCGACCCGGATCGCCGCCCAGCCGTGGTAGGGCGATGCGTTCCTCGGAAGCTTGCCCTCGAGGATCACGTCGAGTCGCTGGCGCCGGGATCCGATCCGGTCTCGGTCGACCCTGCCGTCCGACCACCTGCGGACCCGGATCACCGGCGCCCGGCGGTGCTTCGTTCGTCTCACGGTGACTCCGCGTGGGGTCTTCGGGTAGGCGTACTCCCACCACGAGCCGATCTGCAGCAGGCCGCGGAAAGAGCCGTTGGTCGCGTTCCAGAGCAGCCTCGACTCGCAGCGCATGCGGTCATCGATCGACGGGCCGCCCCAGCGCTCGCGCTCGAGCCTGCTGATCCGCAGCGCCTGGTGCGGCGATGGCTGCGCTTCGGGGATGAAGCGACGCCTCACCCTGTCGCGCTTGGGCGGCTCGAATATCCGCTCGCTGACGATGTAGCGGTTCGGGCAGCCGTCGTGCTTCGGCCAGCCCGGCTTGTTGGGACACGCGTCGCTCTGATCGGCGATTCCATCACCATCACCATCCCCGGCCGACGGGTCCGGCGAGCGCGCCCGGCGCAAATCCGAGCGATCCGAGTACCAGGGCGGTAAGCACGGGCGTCAGCCGCAAGGCGCAGGTCTCGGCTCTGGGGTCCGCGGACACCGACGCGACTGTAGGAGCTCGTCGGCGTGCGAGTCTTCACCGCGTCCGTGCAGCCAAAATCGAGGAGCCAGCCATGAGCAGTCCGACACCTCTAATCACCGGCGTCGATTTCGTGACCGTCTTCGTCACCGACCTCGCTCGTGCGAAGGAGTTCTACTCCACGGTGCTGGGCCTGCCGTTGGGCGTCGAGTACGGGAAGGACGGAGTCGGGGCCGAGTTCGAGACCGGCAGCCTGACGATCCAGCTGATCAGCGCCGGCGCGATCGGCCGCGAGTTCGAGCCCAGCGGGCACCCGATCGCGCTCCACGTCGACGACGTCGAGGCGGCCCGGACCGAGCTCGAGTCACGCGGTGTTTCCTTCCAGGCAGACACGCTCGACAGCGGCGTCTGCCACATGGCCTTCTTCGAGGACCAGGACGGCAACTCGCTGATGTTCCACCACCGCTATGCGCCGCGGCCCTGAGCCGCGGCCTCGCCTTCTAGACCTTGTCGTACTTGAACGAAACCTTCAGCCGGACGCGGAACCCGGTGATCTTGCCGTCCTCGATCGTCACGTCCTGACGTACGACCTCGGCGATCCGCAGCTCGCGTACCGACTGTCCGACCACCTCGACGGCGTTGCTCGTCGCCTGCTCCCACGAATCAGAACTGACACCGACCACTTCGGTGACGCGATAGACGCTGTCGGCCATGCCTGCCTCCTCGGTTTGGACTCTCCGCTTCTAGCTTCTCATGGCGGGGCCGGCTTGGCGTGACTGACTGCCGGCGATGGGCGCTGAGCGTTACTCGGAGCCTCGGCCCTCACTCGTGGGGCGCGTAGCGGTGGTGCAGCATCAGGTCGTTGCCATCCGGATCGGTGAAGAAGGCCATGTGGCAGACGCCGGTGTCCATGATGTCGCCGGCGAACTCGACGCCCTTGCCCTCGAGCTCCACCCGCGCAGCCCCGACATCGTCGACGTGGAGCGCGGGATGGGCGTTCTTCTGGGGGGCGAACTCCATCCCGAACTGCTCGGGCTCCCAGATGCCGAAGCAGGTGTCACCCAGCCAGAACTCGAACTTCGAGCTCTCGTCCGGCCTCAGTCCGAGCGTCTCGACGTAGAAGACCCGCGAGCGCTCGGCGTCCCGTGACGGGATGCCTACGAAGTCGAGCTTGCTGATCATGGTCTCTCCTGCGTGTGGTGGGATCGGCTTTCGCCGCCAGCCTACCCCGCGCAACTTCCATGCTCACGCGATCGATGCTAATCGGCCGGCGCGCCCCTTTCACCGCCGTTTCACGCGACCGTGCGTAGAACCCCTCCTGCGTAACCGGCAATCACATCAAGGAGGACTCAGATGAATAAGCGACCCAAGATCCTGATCGTTGGCGCCACGGCGCTGGCGCTGGCGGCGGGCGGCGCCGGAGTGGCGTCCGCGGGCGGCAGCGGTGAAGACCAGGCCGAGGGCCCCGATGTCGCGATCAGCGGCAGCGCCCTCGATCAGGCAAGCGCCGCGGCGCTCGACCACACAGGCGGCGGCACCGTCTCCGGCACCGAGGTCGGCGACGAGGAGAGCCGCTACGAGGTGGAGGTCACCCTCAGCGACGGCAGCCAGGTCGACGTCCAGCTCGACCGGGACTTCAGCGTCGTCGGCGAGGAGGCTGACGGAGCCGGGGAGGACGAGTCCGGCGACCAGTAGCGAGACGGGCACACTAGGTCCCCCGCGGTGAGCGAGCGTGTGCCGCCGCGGGGGCCACGTGCCTTCGTAACCAAGGAGCTCCAGATGCATAACCGGAGAGATCGAGTGCGTTGCCGCAGCCGCAAGAGAGCGGTCGCTCTGCTTGGCGCCGTCCTCTGCGTCGCACTCGCAACCGGAGCCTGCAGCGACGGCGGCGGCGAGCCGGCTGAGGCTGACTCGAGCCCCTCGGACACCTCGGCGCTGGAGACGATCCCGCAGCCGACGCAGGCGCAGCTCGAGGCAGCCGGCCTGGCGAAGCTTCCGCTCGCGCCCGAGAACCAGCGGATCGACGTCGAGGCACCGACCTTCTCGAACCCCACCGAGATCACCAACCCGCTGTTTCCGATCAGCGAGTTGGATTCGACCATCTTCAGCGGCAGGGTCGACGGGCAGCCATTCCACACCGAGACGACGCTTCTGCCCGAGACGAAGCTGATCGAGTGGAGCCCAGGCGAGCAGGTGGAAGCCCGCGTGTCTCAGTACTTCGCCTATATCGATGGGCGCATCGAAGAGGTCGCGACCGACTATTACGCTCAGGCCGACGACGGCTCGGTCTGGTACCTCGGCGAGGACGTCTTCGACTACGACCGCAAGGGGTTCACCGACAGCTTCCTCGGTAGCTGGCTCGCCGGCAGGGAGGGTCCACCCCAGATGATCATGCCGGCCGACCCCCAGGTCGGCGACGTGCACCGGGCCGAGAACATCCCGGCGATCGCCTTCGAGGAGGTCGCCATCAAGACCATCGACAAGACGGTCAAGGGGCCCGCCGGAGACGTCGAGGGCGCGATTGTCGCACGCGAGCTCCACGATGACGGCACCTACAGCAACAAGGTCTTCGCGCCGGGCTACGGCGAGTTCTTCACCGCTCACGGCGCCGAAGTCGAGGCGATGGCCCTCGCGGTCCCGACCGATGCGCTCGAAGGGCCTCCTCCAACCGAGCTCAAGCAGCTCTTCGCGAGCGCCAACGCCAGCCTCGACGCAGTCGAATCAGGCGCCTGGAAGCCGGCGGCCACAAGCCAGGAGGCCGCGTCCCGAGCCTGGAGTCGATACCGCCAGGGCCCGGTCCCGCCCCGGCTCGCCTCCGAGACGGAGCGTGCCCTCCGCACCCTCGCCGGCGC
>JACDBR010000168.1 GCA_013694825.1 Solirubrobacterales bacterium | reverse complement strand
CCAAGGCCCCCATGGATGGGAAGGCCGTCTCCGGCGGCGGACCCCTCCGGGCCTCTGCCGCGCTACTGCACCTTCGCGGAGACCTGCTTCTCTGCGGCGGCATCGGCGTCGGCCGCACCGGCCCCGTCGGACTCCGCCGAAGCGCCGTTCGAGCCGGCCGCCGGCTCGATCCCCGCCTGCTCGGCGTCGTCGGGCTGCTTGGCGATCATCGGCCCGTCGCCGGAGGGGTCGGCAACGCCCTCCTCGACGAACTTGAAGTCACCGGCGAGCACCCGCTGGGCGACCGCATAGTCCTTGACGTCGTCGTTGGCCCAGATCTCGTTGAACAGGACGTCGACGCGGCGGCGCGCCTGGCGGCAGAACAGGTCCGCGAGCTCGGTCGCCTCGTCGGCATGATCGGGCTGCTCGGAACGCAGCGTCTGCGTGTAGACGACGGTCGAGGCGATCGCGTAGAGCTCGGCGCCGACGTCGACGATCCGGCCGAGGATGGCCTGGCGCTGCTCGAGGCGCGCCTGGTAGCGGCTCATCGCATAGAAGGTCGTCCGTGCCAGCTTGCGCGAGCCCCGCTCGCAGAAGCGCAGGTGCTTGGAGAGCTTGCCGAACTCCTCGTAGGAGCCGGGCCTCTGACCCTCGCCGGTGACGAGCTGCGGCAGCCACCTTGCGTAGAACTGACCGGCTCCGACCGCCGCCTTGGCGCGTTCGGCGAGGCTCCCCTCGCCCATCAGGATGTCGCCGGCCACCTCGAGGTGCTTGTCGACAGCTTCGCGAGCGATCAGCAGGTGCATGATCTCCGTCGAGCCCTCGAAGACGCGGTTTATGCGCATGTCGCGCATCGCCTGCTCGACGGGCACCGGCTTCTCGCCGCGCGCCTTGAGCGAGGCGGCGGTCTCGTAGCCGCGCCCGCCCCTGACCTGCATCAGCTCGTCGGTGATCTTCCAGCCGAGCTCGGAGGCATAGAGCTTGGCGATCGCCGCCTCGATGCGGACGTCGTTCTTCTTGTCGTCGGCGAGCCGGCTCGAGACGTCGAGCATCGCTTCGAGCCCGTAGGCACTGCCGGCGATGAACGCGACCTTCTGCGCCACGGCGTCGTGCTTGCCGACCGGCATCCCCCATTGCACCCGCTCCGAGGACCATTCGCGCGCGACCTTCGTCGCCCACTTGCCGACCCCGACGCAGATCGCCGGCAGCGCCAGGCGCCCAGTGTTGAGCGTCGACAGGGCGATCTTGAGCCCCTGGCCCTCCTTGCCGATCACGTTCTCCTTCGGCACGAATACGTCCTCGAGCCGGGTGACCGAATTCTCGATCCCGCGCAGGCCCATGAAGGCGTTGCGGTTCTCGACCGTGACCCCGTCGGTGTCGCAGGGCAGGACGAAGGCGGTGATGCCACCCCTGTGGCCCTCGGACTTCGGCACCTGGGCCATGACGACGACGATGTCGGCGATCGCGCCGTTGGTGGCCCACAGCTTGAGCCCGTTGAGCGTGTAGCCCGAGCCGTCCTCGGTCGGCGTGGCGACCGTTCCCAGGCGCGCCGGGTCGGAGCCGACGTCGGGCTCGGTCAGCAGGAAGGCCGAGACCTTGTCCTTGGCTACCTGCGGCAGCCACTGGCGCTTCTGCTCCTCGGAGCCGAAGCCCATCAGTGGCTCGGCGACGCCGATCGACTGATGCGCCGAGAGCAGGGTCGAGATCGAGGCGTGCCAGACGCCGGCCAGCGCCAGAGCCCGGTTGTAGTGGACCTGCGAGAGCCCGAGCCCGCCGTACTCCTCGGGCACCTTCATTCCGAGCGCGCCGAGCCGCTTGAGCCCGTCGACGGCGTCGTCGGGGATCTTCGCGTCGCGCTCGATCTGCAGCGGGTCGACGTTCCCGGTGAGGAACGCGCGCAGCGCTGCCAGGAATCGCTCGCCCTTCTCCGCCTTCTCGGGGGAGAGCCGCGGCTGGGGGTGGATGAGGTCGAGCCAGAAGTTGCCGAGGAACAGCTCCTTGCCGAAGCTCGGGAGCTTCCACTCCTGCTCGCGCGCCTCCTCCGCGACTTGACGTGCCTGCTTCTCGCTGACTTGGGTCGCCATCTGGTTCAGCCTCCGGGGATCACGGTTGTGAGTCGACACGTACCCGCCAGCCACGGCGGTGAGGCGTGTAGCCTCGCGGCCCGCTCGTGGCACGCGTGCTCATGGGCATCGCGGCGATCGCCGCCGTCTCGCTGCTCGCCTTCCCACCGGCGCCCGGCTACGACCCGTGGACGTGGCTGCTGTGGGGGCGCGAGGTGGCCGGCGGCGGCGTGAGCACGGTCGGCGGACCGGCGTTCAAGCCGCTGCCCGTGGC
>JACDBR010000157.1 GCA_013694825.1 Solirubrobacterales bacterium | reverse complement strand
GCTCGACTGCCCTGCGCGTGATGCGCGGGACGCCGGCGGGTCCGGTCAGGGAGCCAGCGGAGCCGCGACGCTGACGCCAGGCGCGCTCGCGCCCGTGCCGCCCGACATGGCCTGCACCGAGCTCTATGGCGGCCCAGACGAGGCCGAGATCAGCGGCCGCATCGACGGCGACGAGCTCCAGGCGACCCTGACGCGGGCCAACGGCTGCGAGATCGAGCGCTTCGACGCCGCGCTGCCGCTGCTGCGTGAGCTCTTCCCCGGCTATGAGCCGGGCGCGTCCCTGGGGCCGTCGCCGGGATGATCGCGGCGAGGGGCTCAGCTGTCGCGCGCCCATGGATGGGGAGCGCCCCCTCGGCGGTGATCACCCGGGCGGCGGCCATTCCCGACCGCCGGTAGGCAGTGCGGCTAGTCAGAGGTTGATCGCCACGTACTTGGTCTCGAGGTACTCGTCGATGCCCTCGTTGCCTCCCTCGCGGCCGTTGCCCGACTGCTTGACGCCGCCGAACGGGGCGCCGGCGTTGGAGACCATGCCCTGGTTGAGGCCGATCATCCCCGTCTCGAGCCCCTCGCAGACGCGCAGCGCCCGCTTGAGGTCCTGGGTGAAGACGTAGGAGACGAGCCCGAACTCGGTGTCGTTTGCCGCGGCGATCGCCTCCTCCTCGGTGTCGAACGCGACCACCGGCGCCACCGGCCCGAAGATCTCCTCCTTCAGCAGCCGCGCGTCGGCGGGGACGTCGGCGAGCACCGTCGGCTCGTAGAAGTAACCCTGGCCGTCGACGGCCGAGCCCCCGACCAGCGCCCTCGCGCCCTTGCCGGTCGCGTCGTCGACGAGCTCGGCGACCTTCTGGCGCTGGTCGTCGTCGATCAGCGGCCCGACGTCGACGCCGTCCTCGGTGCCGCGCCCGACCTTTAGCGAGCCCATCTTCTCGGCCAGCCTGCGCGTGAACTCCTCTGCGATCGGCCGCGCGACGTGGAAGCGGTTGGCCGAGGTGCAGGCCTCGCCGATGTTTCGCATCTTGGCGGTCATGGCGCCGTCGACAGCGGCGTCGAGGTCGGCGTCCTCGAAGACGACGAACGGAGCGTTCCCGCCCAGTTCCATCGAGACCTTCAGCACCTGGTCGGCCGATTGGGAGATCAGCATCTGCCCGACCTCGGTCGAGCCCGTGAAGCTCAGCTTTCGAAGCCGGGGATCCGAGATCACCGGCTTGGAGACCTCGCTCGACGATGAGCTCGTGACGACGTTGAGAACGCCGTCGGGCAGGCCGGCCTCGCGCAGCAGCTCGGCCAGCGCCAGCATCGAGAGCGGCGTCAGCTGCGCCGGCTTGATCACCATCGTGCAGCCGGCCGCGATTGCCGGAGCGAGCTTGCGGGTCCCCATCGCGGCCGGGAAGTTCCACGGCGTGATGAAGTAGCAGGGGCCGACGGGCTGCTTCATGACCAGGACCCGTCCGGCGCCGTTGGCGGCTCGCTTGAAGTAGCCGTCGAGGCGCAGCGCCTCGCCCGAGTTCCAGCGGAAGAACTCGGCCGCGTAGGTCAGCTCGGCCTTCGACTCGGCGATCGTCTTGCCCATCTCGAGCGTCATCAGCAGCGCCAGCTCGTCGCTTCGCTCGCCCATCAGCTCGAAGGCGCGGTAGAGGATCTCGCTGCGCTCGTTGGGCGCGCTGGCGGCCCACTCGGGCTGCGCATCGGCCGCCGCGTCGATCGCCGCCTTGGCGTCGGGCTCACTCCCATCGGCGATCTCGCAGAGCGTCTCGCCGGTCGATGGGTCCTCGACCGCGAAGGTCTCTCCGGATGCGCCGTCGCGCCACTCGCCGCCGATCAGAAGCTGCTTGGGAACGCTGCCGATGACCGATTCCTGCTCCGTGGCGATGCTCATCCGTCCTCCTGGGTCTCGTTGCGGTTCACCGGATAGCGCTTACCCCAGCGCCCGCGGCTCCATGCGCGGTAGCGAATCCGTCCAGGGCGCACAAGTTCCATTCACCGGGGGTCGTTGGCGACCCGATACGAGCAAGGTGACCCGCCGCCTTGTGATCGTCGTGGCCTTTGCCGCTGGCCTGCTCGCCGTTCCAGGCGCGCAGAGCGCCTCCGCGGGCTGGGTAGTCAAGGGCCACGGATCGGGTCATGGCGTCGGCATGAGCCAGTACGGCGCCTATGGGTTGGCCCAGAACGGGCGCTCGTACGAGCAGATCGTCGGTCACTACTTCACGGACACCCGGATCGGCCGGACGCCTGCGAGGAAGGTGAAGGTCCTGCTCGACTCGGGCTCGGGGGTTCGCTTCACCCATGGCACCCGGGCGTGCGGGCGAGAGCTTCGCCGTGGCCAGGACTACAAGTTGACCCGTGAGGGTTCGGCAGTGGTGTTGCGCAGAGCGAACGGCAACCGGCTGTCGGCCTGCGGGGACTCCGGGCTCGTAAGGGGGGCCGGTGGCAGGGTCCGGATCGGCGGTGAGGGCGTGTACCGCGGCGACCTGGTGGCTGACGAGCAGGACGGCACCCTGCTTGTGATCAACAAAGCCCGTGTCGACGACTACGTCGCCGGCGTCGTCGCCAATGAGATGTCCCCCTCCTGGGATCAGCAGGCGCTCCGAGCCCAAGCCGTCGTCGCACGGTCCTATGCCGTGGCGACCGCCAGACCGGGACCGTTCGACCATTACGAGGATGCTCGAAGCCAAGTCTACGGCGGGCTCGCCTCCGAGACCGCCGCCACCAACCGGGCGGTGCGAAGGACCAAGGAGCAGGTCGTCATGCACCGCGGCCAGGCCGCCACGACCTACTTCTTCTCGACCTCCGGCGGTCAGACCGAGAGCGTGCAGTCCGGCTTCCCGGGCGCCAGCTCGTCGCCGTACCTCAAGGCGGTCAACGACCCGTTCGACGAGATCTCGCCGAGTCACGACTGGACCCAGCGCTTATCCGACGCCGAAATGGAGTCCAAGCTCTCCGGCCTCTACTCGGGCCGGCTGAAGCGGATCGAGATCAAGCAGAAGGGCGACTCGCCGCGGATCGTCGTCGCCCGGGTGGTCGGCTCGAGGGGCTCGGGCAACGTCAGCGGACCCGGCCTCCGCGAGCGGCTCGGCCTGCTCTCGGCCTGGGCGCGGTTCAGGCACCGCTGAGGTCCGCCTGCAAGCCTGTGGGCGGTGAAGGACGCTGAGGGACGACTCGACCTTGATTTCGCGCTGCGCGCGGGCGCCGGGCTGGTGGTGCTCTGTGGCTGCGCCGCGGCACTGGTCGCCGTGGCGCTGGCACTCGGCGTCGCGGAGCGCGATCAGCCGGCCGTCGAGGCGACACGGGTCGCCCTCGCGGCCAACGAGATCGCGCGCGAGCGGGCTCCGCGTGGGCAGGCGCCCTCGCCGGCCAACCGCGATGCGGCGGGGCGAAGCGATCGAAATCCGGTCGACTGGGAGCCAGCCGACGAGGGACGCCTCTCGGCTCGCGCCGCTCGCGCCTACTCGCACGTCATCTACCAGAAGAGCCCGGGCGGGGTAGTTGCCTCAGCGCGGCGGACGGGACGCTGGCGGCAGGAGATCGAAGTGGCCGCGAGGAACCGCGACATCGATCCGAAGACGCTCGAGGCGGTGATCTTCCTCGAGAGCGCCGGCCGGGTGGACGCGATGGCGGGTCCGACCCCGGAGGCCGCGTCCGGGCTCGGCCAGATCATCCCCTCGACCGCCACCGACGTGCTGGGCCTGGGGCTCGACCTGGCCCGCAGCATCGAGCTGACCGCGGCGATCGCCAAGGCGCAGTCGGAGGGCAAGCGCGGCCTCGTTCGCGATCTCGAGGCCGAACGTGCGCAGGTCGACGAGCGCTTCGATCCTCGCAAGGCGATCGAGGGCTCGGCGCTCTACCTGCGGGAGGCGATCGACTTCTTCGGTCGCGAGGACCTCGCGATCGCCTCCTACCACATGGGCATCGGCAATCTCGACGGCGTCCTGCGCTCCTACGCGGGGGTCGGGGGCGGCGGCTCGACTGCCGACCTCGTCGCCTCCGAGCGGCTGAGCTACGCCCGCGTCTACTTCGACTCCGGGCTCGACAGCCACGCCGAGACCTGGAGCACGCTGAGCTCGTTCGGGGACGAGTCCTCGGCCTACCTGTGGAAGATCATCGCCTCCAAGCAGATCCTCGAGCGCGCGCGCGAGGACCCGGATGGCCTCGCGCGGACGGCCGAGCTGGCGAGGGCGAAGGCGACGATGGAGGAGGTCTTCCACCCCGAGGAGGAGACCCAGGTCTTCGACGACGACGGCGAGCTCAAGGCTGCGATCGACGGCGGCGAGCTGCTGCCGCTTCCCGCGTCGCCGAGGCTGGGCTGGATCGTCGACCGCCAGATGGGCGAGCTGGCGCCCCAGCTCGACGTCGAGCGCCGGCTCTACCGCGCGCTTCGCCCGGAGGCGCTGGCGACGCTGAGCTACCTCGCGGGCCGCGTCTCCGAGCTCTCGGGCTCAGAGCGCCCGCTGCGGATCACGAGCACCGTGCGCGATCTCCCCTACCAGGAGCTGCTCCAGGGCACCAACCCGGAGGCGACGCTCGAGTACTCCCTCCACACCACCGGCTGGTCTTTTGACGTGCTCCGCGACTACGAGGACGACCGCCAGGCCGAGGCATTCCAGTTCACGCTCGACCGGATGCGCGCCGCCGGCCTGCTCGACTACGCCGTCGAGTCGGCGGCGATCCACGTCACGGTCTCCGAGCAGGGCGGCGAGCTGCTCGGGAACTAGGAGCGGCCATGGACGCAGACCGCCTGCTCGACTGGAACGGATGCTGGAACGCCCGCGACCTGGGCGGGCTGCCGCTTGCCGGAGGTGGCCTGACGCGGAGGCGGTCGCTCGTGCGCTCTGACGCGCTCGACGGGCTGAGCCGAGCCGGCTGGCGTGCGCTCTCCGATTACGGAGTGCGCACGGTGATCGACCTCCGAAACGACGACGAGCGGACCTCCGATCACGCCCGGGGGCCCGACTCGGTGACGACGCTGCGGTTGCCGCTCGACGCGGTGGAAGATCGCGAGTTCTGGGACCACTGGGAGCGCGAGCCGCCGCCGCTCTTCTACGGCGCGCACCTCGAGCGCTTTCCCGAGCGCTCGGCCGCCGTGGTGCGTGCGATCGCCCGGGCCGAGCCCGGCGGGGTGCTCTTTCACTGCGTCGGCGGTCGCGACCGCACGGGGATGATCAGCGTGCTGGCGCTGGCGCTCGCCGGGGTTACGGCGGACGCGATCGCTGCCGATCACGCGCTCAGCGACGAGCGTCTGTCCCCGATGTACGCAGCGCGGGGAGTGCCCGACCAGGGGGAGGAGATCGCCACCGAGCTCGCGGCTCGCGGGATCGGCGGCGCGGGCACGGCGATCCGCGCGATGCTCGAGGGGTTCGACCTGGAGGCCGTGCTGCGCCGCGGCGGGCTCGGTGAGGAGGACGTCGGCCTGTTGCGCGCCAGGCTTAGGCCGAGCTAGGCGCCGAGCAGCAGCGCGAGCTGGCGAGAATGGGCGACCAGGGTGCCGTCGGGGCTCCACAGCTCGCCGTCCTCCTCGAAGAAGCCGTCGCGGACGATCCGGTTTCGAAACCGGCCAGGAGCACGTCGGTCAGCATCCGACGCGCGAAAGGCGGCGCGTCGGGGTGGATTCGCGACGGCTCCGGCTCGGCT
>JACDBR010000136.1 GCA_013694825.1 Solirubrobacterales bacterium | reverse complement strand
CTCCTGCGCCGTTCGCGGCCGCTGGCCGCGCCGGCGCCTCGGCCTGCTCGCGGTTGGCGGCTTCGGCGTCCGGTCGCTCTCGCCCTACCTCGATCGCCGGCTTGTCGACGCGCAGACCCCTGTAGCGGGGCGCGCGCAGCGTCCCGGTCCGCGTCCACTCGGCGAAGGCGACCTCGGCGACCAGCTCAGGGCGCACGAAGTTCGAGTCCTTCGGCGGCTGGCGGCCCTGGAAAGGGCTCTCGTCGACCGCCAGCTCGGCCAACCGCGCCGAGAGATCGGCGAGCGTTGATTCGCTGAAGCCCGTGCCCACCCGGCCCGCGTACTTGAGCCGCGGCTCGCCATCGGAGTTGTCGTAGTGACCGACGAGCAGGGCGCCGAGCGTGCCCTCGCGCCGGCCCTCGCCCTGAAGCCAGCCCGCGATCACGAGTTCCTGGGCGATCAGGTTCTTGATCTTGAGCCAGTCGCGGCTTCGCCGCCCTGGCACGTAGCGGCTGTCGAGCCGCTTGGCCATCACCCCCTCGAGACCCTGGCGGCGGCTCAGCTCGACGAGCTCGGCCCCGTCACCGGAGTGATATCCCGGCGTGCGCCAGTGCGGCCCTTCGAGCTCGAGCGCCTCGAGCTGCCCGCGGCGCTCCGAGTAGGGCCGGTCGAGCAGAGAGCGACCGTCGAGATGGAGCAGGTCGAAGGCGACGAAGCTGACCGGCGTCTCCTCGCGCAATCGCCTGATCCGGTTCGCGTTCGTCACGTTCATCCGCGACTGCAGCGCCTGGAAGCTGGGACGGCCCTGCTCATCGAAGGCGACGATCTCGCCGTCGAGCACCGTCTCGCGCGAGCCGAGTGCCTCGGCGAACTCACGAAGCTCGGGGTACTGGCTCGTTATCTCGCGCATCGAGCGGCTCTGGAGCCGCACCTCGCCCGGCCGGCAGAAGGCGATCGCGCGTACCCCGTCCCACTTGATCTCATATGCCCATCCGGCCTCGTCGCGCGGCAGCTCGGACAGCGTCGCCTTCATCGGCTCGAGCTCGTCGGGCATCGACTCGCGCTCGGGGTCGAGCGGCGGGTCCATGCGATGGATCATCCAGTTCTTGCCGTCGGTCTGGAAGATCGCGTAGCGGCCGCGCACCCGCTCGCCGTTGAAGACGGCGATCACCTCGTCACGGCGAAACTTCTCGGGCTCGTATGTGCCGGTGTCCCAGATCGCCATCGTCCCGGCGCCGTAGTTGCCGGCCGGGATCTCGCCCTCGAAGCTCAGGTACTCGAGCGGGTGGTCTTCGGTCCGCACGGCGAGCCGGTTTCGCTTCGGGTCATCGGGCACGCCCTTGGGCAGCGCCCATGAGGCGAGCACGCCGTCGTGCTCGAGGCGCAGGTCCCAGTGAAGCCGCGAGGCATGGTGCTCCTGGACGACGAAGCGCGGCGCCGTGAGGGCGGCGGGGTCGCGCGTGCCGGTCCCCTCTTCGGACCTGTCGCCGCCGCGCGGCTCGTTCGTGCTCTCGAACGAGCGCTTGCGCTCGTAGTCTGCGAGCTTTCGCTTCGCCACTCGGAGCCGACGTTAGCCGGACGGATCGCTAGTGGCTTCGGAGCGCCTCGATCAGCTCGTCCTTGTCCATCTCCGAGCGGCCTTCGATGCCGAGCTCCTTGGCACGATCGGCGAGGTCGCCCTTGCTCCAGTCCTCGTAGCTCGGCGAGCTGCCGCCGCGCTTGCCGGCGTCGCTGCGGGGCGTATTGGCGATTCGGGCAGCCTTCTCCTTGCTGGCCCCCTGGTCTCGGAGCGCCTCGTAGTGCTCGTCGTCCTTCACCTGCGGTCCGTGGTCCTCTGCCATCTGGTCCTCCTCGCCTGGTCTCACCGCTCGGCCGTGTCGGGTTTGTCCTCGGGCTCGCTGGACTCGCCCTCGCCTCCATGCTCGCCCTCGGCCGCCGGCTCGTTAGCGCCCGGGACGTGAGTCCCCGGGACGGACGAGCGCAGGTCCGAGCGGCGCCCGTCAGGGGTGTAGTCCTCGCCTGTCTCCATGCCGACGGCCATCCCCTCCGAGGCGATGCGCGCCTCGAGGTTGTCCTCGTCCTCGAGGTTGTCCTCGTCGCCCTGCTCGCGGTTCGGCTCCTCGCGCTCCTCGCGTTCTGCGCTCACGGCTTCGCCTCCTCACTCACCCTGATTGCCCGCGGAGCGCCGGGAGGACCTTCTCGCCGTTACTGCATCCGTCGGCGTCGATCGCGTCCAGCGCTTTCCGCTAACGGGGTTCCCGGGCGCCCCAACGGGAAACAGGAGCCTGATGAGAATCGCGGTGATCGGAGGAACCGGTGAGGCGGGCGCGCCGACCGTCGCGGCGCTGGTTCGTCGCGGCGCGCAGGTCGTCGTCGTGAGCAGGCGCCCGCCGGCGATCTCGGGCGTCGAGCACCGGGTTGCCGACATCGCCACCGGTGAGGGGCTGCGAGCTGCCCTGGAGGGGGCCGAATGCGTCGTTCACGCGGCCAACGGCCGCCGCAACGCGGCGGAGGTGCTGATCGGCGGCACCGAGCGCCTGTTCGAGGCGGCCGAGGCGGCGGCGGTGAGCCACCTCGCCTTCATCTCGATCGTCGGCTGCGAGCGGGTCCCGTTTCGCTACCACCGCGTCAAGGCCGAGCAGGAGCGGCTGATCGCCGCCTCGCCGGTTCCCTGGACCGTGTTGCGTGCGACGCAGTTTCATTCGCTCGTCGCCTCGCTCTTCGACGCCACGCGCCGCTTCGGCACGCTTCCCGGCGGCGCGGCGCGTCTG
>JACDBR010000093.1 GCA_013694825.1 Solirubrobacterales bacterium | reverse complement strand
CCCCAACGGCGTCAGCCGTCTCTTCGAGGCGATGGCCGCCCAAGGCCGCGACGCTCGCGCGCTGGCCCAGGCGAGCATCGCCGCGATCGGTCCCGGCACCGCCCGCGCGTTGGCCGAGCGAGGCGTGATCGCCGACGTGGTGCCCGAGCGCGCGATCGCGGAGTCGCTGATCGAGGCGCTCGCGGCAATCGACCTGAGCGGCAAGCCGGTGCTGATCGCGCGCGCTGCGCAGGCGCGGAGCATCCTGCCCGAGGCGCTCGCCGCGCGCGGCGCGCGGGTCGACGACGTCGCGGTCTACGAGACGCTGCGCGAGAGCCTCGGCGAGTCGCAGCTCGAGGCCGTCAACGCCGCCGACTACGTCAGCTTCACCTCCTCCTCGACGGTCCGAAACCTGCTCGAAGTGCTCGGCGGGCGCTTCCCGGATCGCGCACGCGTCGCCTCGATCGGGCCGGTCACCAGCGAGACCGCGCGCGAGCTGGGGCTGCGCGTCGACGTCGAGGCGGAGCGACACGATCCCGACGGGCTGGTCGAGGCGCTCATCCGAGACGCCGGCGAGCGGGCGGCGACCGGCGAATCAGACGGCTCGTCCCGGTAGCCTCGAACTGCCTTTGAGTCCGCTCCCGATCACCTTCCTCTCCGACTTCGGACTCGAGGACGAGTTCGTCGGCGTTTGCCACGCGGTGATCTCGCGGATCGTTCCCGAGGCCTGCGTCACGGACCTGAGCCACGGGATTCGCCGCCACGACATCGATCACGGCGCGACCGTGCTGGCGCGGACCCTGCCCTACGCGGCGCCGGGAGTCCATCTCGCCGTGGTCGACCCCGGAGTCGGAACCGGTCGGCGTGGAGTCGCGGTTCGCACCGCCGAGCAGGGTCGCCTGCTCGTCGGGCCCGACAACGGACTGCTGATTGCCGCGGCGCAGCGCTTCGGCGGCGTCGCCGAGGCCGCCGACATCTCCTGCTCGCCGTTTGGCGCCGATCGGGCCTCGGCCAGCTTCCACGGCCGCGACCTGTTTGCGCCGGTGACCGGCGTCCTGGCGCAGGGCGCCCGCCTCGAGGAGGTTGGCGAGCGGCTCGAAGCACACGAGCTCGTCGGCCGCGAGCCGACGGAGCCCTCCGCACGCAACGGGACCACGGCCGCTCGAGTCGAGGGGATCGACCGCTTCGGCAACCTCTCGCTCGACGTCGGGCGAGGGCTGATCACCCGGACTGGACTGCGACTCGGCTACCCGCTCGTGATCGAGCTGGCCGGCGAGCGACGGGTCGAGGCCGTGTTCGCGAACACCTTCGGCGGGGTGGCTGCGGGCGACCTGCTCGCATACATCGACTCCTGGGGAAGCCTCTCGATCGCCGTCAACCGTGGCGATGCGGCCCGCGCGCTCGGGCTCGCGATCGGCGATCAGGTGAGGCTGTCCGGTGCGGAGGCCCCCTCCGCCCGCCAGCCCGCGTGAGCGCGCCCTTCGAGCGATTCGGCAGCCCGCGCCTTCATCTCCGTACCACCGGCTCGACGAATGAGCTGGCCAGGGCTCTCGCCGAAGCGGGAGCCCCTGACGGCGCCCTCGTGAGCTGCGATCTACAGAGCGCAGGTCGCGGCCGTAGCGGGCGCGGCTGGGAGTCACCCGACGGCGCGGCATTGCTCGCCTCCTTCGTGCTGCGAGGGGTCGACCGTGCGCCACGGCTGCTGGCCCTTGCCGTGCCACTGGCCGTCTGCGAGGCGATCGAGCGCTGCGGCGGTCCCCAAGCACGCGTCAAGTGGCCCAACGACGTCTGGATCGAGGGTGGCAAGGCGGCGGGGATCCTGATCGAGGCGCGGCCGCCGGAGTGGGCGGTGCTCGGGATCGGCGTCAACGTCACCGGCTTCCCCGACCAAGCGGGCCTGCGCTGGCCGGCGGCGGCCACCGGCGGGTCCGTCGAGGCGCTGCTGAGCGCTCTGTGCCCGTCGCTCGGGCGCTGGTGCGAGGCATCCGAGGACCGGATCCGGGAGGCCTTCTCGCGACGCGACGCGCTGAGTGGTCGGCGGGTCGGCTGGGAGGGAGCGCGCGGCGGGAGGGGAACCGCCGCCGGCATCGACGCCGATGGCCGGCTGCTGGTCGAGACGGATGCCGGCGAGACCACGAGCCTGACCGCCGGCGAGGTCAGCCTGCAGCTGGGCGACACGGTCGCTGGGGCGCTCAGGCCCGGCGCGCGGACGCCGATCTAGGGGCGGGGGCTAGCCCAGCGCGGCTAGGCGACTTCGCGCACCGAATCGCCGCCGCCGTCGTTGCGGGCGCCGGTGCCTGCCGTGCCCCGCTCGGCCTTCACCGGGCCCTTCTGCTTGCGCGCCTTCTCGAGGTCCCCGATCCGCTCGCGTCCGACGCCCCTCTCCGCCGCGCCGTCGGCCTCGCCCTGCTCGCTTCCGTTCGAGCGCTTGCGACGGCGTCGCTTGGCGCCTGACTTGGGGAAGTTCCGCAGCAGTTCGCGCGCGACCGCGGAGGGCTTGCGGGCCATCCGCATTCGGGCGCCGCGCAACACCTCCTCGGCTTCGGGCGTGTGGGCCACAGCCGCGGCCAGCAGAGCGACGGCGAGCCTGCGGTCTTGCTGGCGGGCGGCGTGGACGAGCCGGCGGGCGTTGCGCCCGTGGGCGCGGCCGGAGGAGTTGACGAACAGGCCGAGCAGGCGCTTGGTCTCGGGCCAGCGCTGGACGGCGTATTGCTCGTGCAGGTCGCGGCTGTTCTCGGCCAGCCGCCAAACCCATGCCTGGGCCTGATCGCGACGGCCGATCCGCCGCTCTGCAAGCGCCTGCAAGAGCACCTTGACCGCAGCGCGACGCTCGTCGCGGGGCCAGCTGGCGATGATCTCGATCGAATCGTCGAACGACTCGGCCTCGCGCATCGCCGCGATCTCACCCAGCGCCTTGAGGCGAAGCTGGTGGCTGCGATTTCGCTGCACGCAGGTCAGCAGGTAGCGGCGGCGGAGCTCCTTGGCCTGATCGTGCTGGAGCATCGCCTTGGCGCGCCGCCACTGGTTGACGGTCACCCGCGCGCCTGCGAGGGCAGCCCAGGCGTGCTGCTCGGAGTAGTTGAGGTTCTCGACCGCGATCCGCCAGAGCTCGCGCTCGAGCACCCCGAGGCGGCGATCGGAGTCCGCCGAGACGGGAACCACGCGGCGCTCGACGCGCACCCGGCGCCCGCGCCCGCGCCGAACCGGGCCGACGACGATCGCGCCGCCTCGGTAGACGTCTCGGTCGAGCAGGGAGTGCAGGGTGACGATCGGCTCGTCGCTGGTAGTCGCCGGGTGGACGAAGTCGATCACCAGGCCTGATTCCTTCCCCGGGTTGCGCCTGGTGACGCGGCCGACCCGCTGCTGGTAGATCCGCTTCGACGCGGTCGGCGCCAGGTGCATGCAGATCGTCGCCCGAGGCGAGTTCCAGCCCTCGGCGAGCAGCATCGCGTTGCACAGCACGTCGACGGCGCCGCGCTCGAAGGCGGCGAGGATCTCCGCGAGCTCGCGCTTCGGCGTCTCGCCCGAGACGGCGCGGGCGTTGATCCCGGCCTCGCGCAGCGAAGCCGCAACGTTGTTGGCGTGCTTGACGCCGGCGGTGTAGATGACGCCGGGGATGCGGCGAAAGCGCGAGCGGTAGAGGTCGGCGATCGCGACGTTGAAGGGCCCCTGGTCGAGCAGCTTGGCGAGCTCTTCCTGGTCGAAGTCCTGGTCGACCTCGCCCTTTCGCAACGGCACCTTGGCGAGGGTGCGCACGCCGGGCCCGGGTGGGATCCGCAAGCAGCGAAGCGGCGAGATCACGCCGCGGCGGGCGGCCTGGGCGAGGTCGAAGCGCGAGGTCTGGGTCGGGAAGAGGTCGGCGACGTGGCGGGCGATCAGGGCGCCGGTGGCGGTCATGCCTACGTAGATCGGGCCCTGCCAGTTGCGGATGCAGGCGCTCGTCTTCTCGCCCAGCGCGGTATGAGCTTCGTCGCAGATCACGATCGAGTAGACGTCGGAGATCCGCTCGGAGTTGCGCACGAACCACTGGTAGGTCTCGACGGTGACCGGGCCGTACGGGTGGTCGGCGCCGTCGAGCAGCGGTGGGGTTAGGCGATCCTTGTAGCCGCGGGTCGAGATCTCGCCGATGAACTGGTCGACGAGGTTGCGCCGGTGGGTCAGGATCAGCACGCCGCCGGTGCGAGAGGACTCGACGAAGCCGACCGCCGCGACCGTCTTGCCGGCGCCCGTCGCGTGCTCGAACCAGAAGCGACGATCGGCGCCGGGGTCATCGCCCGGCTCGGCGACCTCCTCCTCCTCGGGATCCTCGAAGTCGAGCGGCTCCTCCTCGTCCTCGGCGAGCTCGTCGGGCTCGATGTCCTCGCCCTCGGCCTCGCCGTCCTCCTCCTCGGCCTCGCCGTCCTCGGAGACTCCCGACGGGGCGGGGGACGGTTGCGGGTCGGTTGCGGGCCTGCCGTTGGCCGGCTTGCCGCTGCCATTCCGGTTGGCGGCCCCGTTGCCGTTGGCGATCGGGCCCTCGCCGTCCTCGACCTCGGTGGCGAGCGCGGCGAGCGTGCCCGAGAGCGCGTCGACCTGGTGCTCGTCGAGCGTCGTGCCGTCGACCAGCTTCGGCCGCTCGGAGTCGAGCAGGCGCTCGAGCCCGAGCAGCAGCGAGTACTCGGAGCGCCACTCGAAGGATGGGACCTCGGCTCCGGCTTCGAGCTCGGCCAGCGCGTCGACGGCGGCTCGGTAGCGGGCGCTCTCGGGCTCGAGGCCATCGAGCGTCTCGCCATCGAGCAGGATCGGCTCACGGGTGAATTCGCGCACCCGCTCGAGCTCGCTCTCGTTCAGCTTGCTCGCGGCGTCAGCCGCGGCTTCGGTGGTCTTGGCCATCAGAAAGGCTCGTTCATCCCAATCGCCTGGCGGGACCGCACCAAGCGGCCCCTGAAGGGGTCCAGGTCACTTCGCCAGAGGTGCCCGCCGAGCCCGCGACGTCGTGCCGGGGCGACGGGTCAGGTCCTCCGCGATTGCAGGGACGCCAGGTAGTAAAGCAGCCTTTGCGCGAAGCGGCGAGCTTCCCTAATCTGATTGGGCGATGAAGCCCGTGGCTCTGATCGTCTCGCTGCTCGCCCTGGCGGCGGTCGTCGTCGTCACGATCGTCGCCAGTCAAGCGGGCGATGAGGACGCCGACCCCGGTGCGGCATCCCCCGCCTCGTTGGAGATCGACTACGAGCGCGAACTGGCCGACGCCCGCGGCCCGCTCGCCGATCTCTACTCGAAGGGCGACGTGCTACTGGGGGGCGGCCCCGAGGCGTTCGATGCCGAGCTCACCGCGCTCGAGGGCAAGCCGGTCGTCGTCAACGAGTGGGCGTCATGGTGCGGCCCGTGCCGCAGCGAGTTCCCATTCTTCCAGGAGGCCTCGGCGAAGCTCGGCGACAAGGTCGGATTCCTCGGCGTCAACGCGGACGAGATCTCCCGCCAGGCGGGGGCGAACTTCCTCGAGGAGTACCCGGTGCCCTACCCGAGCGTCTACGACCAGGACTTCGAGATCCACTCCGAGGAGTGGGGGCTGCGGCCCGGCCTTCCGGCGACCGCCTTCTACTCGGCCTCCGGCGAGCTGGTCCACGTGCGCCAGGGCGAATACACCTCGCTCGAGCAGCTCGAGGCCGACGTCGAGCGCTATACGGGCTAGCCGCGGGCAGGCTCGCACCCAGCCGTCCGGCCCGGCCGCATCCCGAGCGGCGATAATCGGCGGACGATGACCGCCAGGGCGCTCCGGCTCGTCCTCTTCCTCGCGCTGCTGGCGGTGGGACTCGCGTCGCTTGTGAGCGGTGGCGGTGCGGGGGCCCAGTCGGCCGGGGTGGCCTACTCGATCGAGCTCGACGGGGCGATCGATCCTGCCGCCGAGGGCTGGATCGGCGCGGCGCTCGAGGACGCAGCAGCCGAGCAGGCCGAGCTGGCGATCATCAGGCTCGACACGCCCGGCGGGCTGATCGACTCGACGCGGGCGATCGTCGACGAGATCCTCACCGCCCCGATGCCGGTTGTCGTCTACGTCTCACCAGACGGTGCTCGGGCCGCCTCGGCCGGCCTGTTCATCACCGAGGCGGCCGACGTCGCGGCGATGGCGCCCCAGACCAACATCGGTGCCGCGACGCCGATCAACCTCGACGGCACCGACATTGGCGACACGGTCCTCGGGCGCAAGATCCTCAACGACGCTGCCGCCTACGCGCGAGCGCTCGCCGAGGGCCACGCGCGCAACGGCGAGCTCGCCGAGGCGATGGTCACCGACGCGGTCAGCGTCGCCTCCGACGAGGCGCTCAGCCGCGGCCTGATCGACGCCGTGGCAGCCGACGAGGAGACGCTGCTCGCAGAGCTCGACGGCTTCGAGGTCAGCGGCCCCAAGCGGACGACGCTCGAGACCGAGGGTCTAGAGCTCGTTGAGCGCGAGCGCCCGTTCACCTACGACCTGCTCTCGGTCCTCGTCAACCCGACCGTCTCCTTCCTGCTGCTTGTGGTCGGGATCATCGGGATCGTGATCGAGGTCTTCGCGCCGGGCCTGATCGTGCCCGGCGCGCTCGGCGCGCTCAGCTTCCTCGCCGGGCTATTCGGCAGCCTCCAGCTGCCGCTGACCGCGCTTGGGATCGGCTTACTGGTGCTCGGTGTCGGGCTTCTCATCGCCGAGGCCCACATCACGGCCGGCGGGATCCTGGGAATCGCCGGGGTCGTCGCGCTCGCGCTCTCGGGCCTGGTGCTCTACGACACCGGCACCGACGCGATCGCAGTCTCGGCCCCGGTGGTGGTCACGTTTGCCGTGGTTGCCGCCGGGCTGCTCGCATTCGTCGGCCGCAAGGTCCTCGCGGCGCGCCGAAACCCGGTCCACACCGGCTGGGAGGAGCTGATCGGGGCCGAGGGCGAGGTGCGGGAGGGGCTCGAACCGGTTGGCCAAGCATTCGTCCACGGGGCGCTCTGGCGCGCTGTCGCCGCCGACGGGCTCGAGCCGGCCGAGGTGGACGCTCTGCGGACGCGCGGATGTAGAGTGACCGTGGAATCGGTTGATGGGCTGACGCTTGGCGTCCGGCCCGGAG
>JACDBR010000091.1 GCA_013694825.1 Solirubrobacterales bacterium | reverse complement strand
CTGCAGCCCGTCGCGGCGCTCGCCACGGGCCTGGTCGTTGGCTACGAGGCGCTGGCGCGCTTTCCGGGCTCTCCGCACCCCTCGCCGGCGATGATGTTCGCGCAAGCCACCGCCGCCGGGCTCGGCCCAGAGCTCGAGGCCGCCGCGATCCGGGCCGCGCTCGAGCTGCCGGGCCGCCCGCCCGGCACCTTCCTGGCGCTCAACACGAGCCCGTCGGCGCTGACCACGGGACCCGTTCGCGAGTCGCTGTCGGGTCCGCTCGAGGGCGTCGTGATCGAGATCACCGAGCACGAGTCGATCCCCGACGACAGCGCCGCCTTCTCGGCCGCGATCGCGGCGCTGCGGTCGCGTGGGGCCCGGATCGCGATCGACGATGCGGGGGCCGGCTACGCCGGGCTGCGCCAGCTGATGCGGCTTCGCCCCGACATCCTCAAGCTCGACATCGAGCTGGTCAAGAACATCCACAGGGACCCCGCACGGGCCGCCCTCGTCGAGTCGCTGGTCCGCTACGCCCGCAAGATCGGAGCCGTCGTCTGCGCCGAGGGGATCGAGAACCTCGACGAGCTCGCCCGCGTCGCCGACCTCGACGTCGAGTGGGGCCAGGGCTACGTGCTGGCGGGCCCGCAGCCGGGCTGGAGCGGAATCGCGGGGGTTGCGGCCGATGTCTGCCGCAGCGCCCTCGAGCGTGCCCTGCGCGACCCGGGCGACGGCGTCGGCGACCGCGATGAGCGACTCGTCCGGCTGAGCGGGGCGCTCGCCGGGAGCCGCTCGCGGGCCGATCTCGACGGGGCCCTGGCGATGATCTCCGCCGAGCTGAACGCCCACTCGGTATGCCTCTCGCGGATCGTCGAGGGCGGCGGGGCCGTCGAGACCCTGGCCGACAATGGCGACAACGATGACCAGGGCCACTACAACCTGGCCGACTACCCCACCACGGCTCGGGTCCTAAACGAGCAAGAGGTAGTCCAGGTGACCGTCGGCGATCCGCGCTCGGACCGCCGCGAGGCCGATCTGCTGCTGGCGCAGGGCCACTCGTCGATGCTGATGGTCCCGGTCGTCGCGAGGCGCCAGACGCTTGGAACGATCGAGGTCTTCCGGCGCGGCAACGAGGCCTGGACGCGGGCCGAGATCAATCGCGCTCGCGTGATCGCCAACCAGTTCGCGTCGGTGATCCACTCGCTCGACGGCACGCCGGCCGACCGGCTCTAAGCCGCCGAGTCGTGCCCGGTCGGCAGCGCCCAAGCACTCTCGCTCGGGGTAACGGTGACTCACGGCTGGATGCGGGCGCCGGACGGTGAACTGCGGCGACTAGAATCGTCAAATGAGCGCGTTCGCGCAGGTCGAGGTCGACGCCCAGTACCGGGCGATCCGAGAAGCCGCCGGCCTACTCGAGCGGCCCGAACGCCGGATCATCCGGCTGACCGGCGCCGACGCCGTCGACTACCTGCAGGGCCAGCTCACCCAGGACATCGAGGCGATCGCGCCGGGGGAGAGCCGCTACGCGGCGCTGCTGGACCGCAAGGGCCACATGCAGAGCGACATGCGAGTGCTGCGGGTCTCCGAGCGCGAATTGCTCTGCGAGCTCGAGCCCGTGGGCTTCGATCGCGTGGTCCGTCACCTCGGGATGTACAAGATCGGCCGCGAGGTCGAGGTAGCCGACGCCGGCGACGAGCTGATCGTGCTCTCGCTGATCGGACCGGCCTCGGTCGAGGTAGCCGGGATCGGGCCGGTGGGAGCCGAGGGCACCATCCGCGAAGCCGAGATCGATGGCGTCAAGGCGCTGGCGGTCGCCAGCGACCAGGGAATCGACCTCTTCGCCTCACGGGACGCTGCCGAGCAGCTTCACGCGGCCCTTCGGCAAGCGGGTGCCGAGCCCGTCGACGAGCCGGCCGCCGAGATCGTGCGGGTCGAGTCGGGCCGCCCGCGCTTCGGGCTGGAGATGAGCGAGCGGACGATGCCCGCCGAGGCGGGGATCATCGAGCGTGCCGTCAGCTTCACGAAGGGCTGCTACATCGGTCAGGAGACGGTCGCGCGCCTGCATCACCGCGGCAAGCCCAACCGCCACCTGCGCGGGCTGCGCCTCGAGGCGCCGGTGCCGCCAGGCGAGCCGGTCTCCAAGCAGGGCAAGGAGGTCGGGCGGCTCGGGACCAGCGTCCTCTCCCCCGCCCGCGGCGCGATCGGGCTCGCCATCCTTCGCCGCGAGGCCGAGCCCGGCGATCGGGTGGAGGTCGGCGACCTGGGCTCGGGAGAGGTCGTCGAGCTGCCCTTCGACTGAACGCCTGCTCGACGCGACCAGCCTCGGCGGTGAGACCAAGCGCTCATCGGCGCGATGATCCGCCCATGAGGGGCCCCGGTTGGAATACGCTTGCCGACGGGATGGACGTGAGCAGGATGCGCTCCAAGCGGGGGGCCGTGGCCGTGATCGGCTGCGCCGGTGTGCTGCTCTTCTCCGGCTGCGGGGCCGAGGATTTCGAGAACGAGCCCCGGGCCGCGGCGCCCGTCGAGCTCAGCGCCCTGGTCACCGACGACGAAGTGGCGCTTGGCCCCGACTCGGTCGGCGCCGGCCTGGTCGACATCACGGTCTCCAATCAGTCCGACGAGGACGTTCGCCTGACGCTCGAAGGCCCCAGCGACGAAGCCAGCCAGGCGATCCCGGCGGGTGGCACCGGAGTGCTCAGGGCCAAGCTCAGCGAGGGCGCCTACGAGGTCTCGGGCGGAGAGTCCTCCGGCGCGAAGACCGCGCTGCTGAACGTCGGACCGATGCGAAAGAGCTCCCAGAACGAGCTGCTGCTGCCCTAGGACCTATCCCGGTAAGGGGCCCGGTGTTCATCCGGGCGCGCGATCCGCTACCGGGGATGCGTTCCTAGGACGGGCCCGGAGCCTCGGCTTCGGCGGCCTCAGCTACGAGCGACTCGACCTTCGTCAGCTCTGCCTCGACGTCGGCGACGATCGCGTCGACTCCCTCCCGCGCCTTGGCTGCGCTCTTGTCGATGCTCGTCAGCGACAGCCGAATCGCGTTCGCCCGCTTCAACGCCCCGCGTGCGGCCTCGGCGGCGTCGCGCACACCGGAGGCGTCGACCTCGAGCGAACGAGCCCGCGACATCAGCGTGCGGCAGCGCGCATAGCGATAGGCCAGTTCGAGACCGACGTCATCGGGATCCTCCGGGTCCACCGCGACTATCAGCTTGTTGCCTTCGTACTCGTGCAACTGCTCTCGTCCGCTGGGGATGGCGCCGTCCCCGGCGACGACCAGGACCGAGAAGTCCGCGTTGCGCTCCAGCAGTGCCCCGTTGAGCTCCTCCCAGGCCTTGTTCTTCGACAGCTGATCGGCCTTGTCCTCGAAGACGATCCGGCCACGTGCAGGCCCATCGGCTGCTCCGAGCTCGACCAGCGTGTCGCCTTTCTTCGAGCCCCCCTGTCCGCGCTCGTCGCCGACGTGATGGGCGACATCGCCGCGTCCGGTTGCGATCCGCTCCAAGGCGGAGTGGACCTTTTCCTCGAACGTCCGACCCTTGCGGGTCCCGGCCTGCTCGGCCTCGGCGAGGCGCTCGTCGCCCTGCTCGCGCTCGAGCAGCCTGGCGACCTCCTGGCGCAGGCCGGCGACGACGTCGCGCATCGACTTCGCGTCCTCCCCGTGGCCGCGGCGAAGCTTCTCGATCTCGAGCCGGTGGCGCTCCTCGGCCTCGCGCACGCCCTTGCCGATCCGCGCCTGCATCGCGACGAGCGGGTTGGCCGCGTCCTCGGAGGTCAGTGTGCCGAGCAGCGACTCGCGCTGCAGCCGAGCCTCGGCGGTGACGATCTCGCGGATCTGGGCCTGGACGGAGTCGTTTCGCTCGGCGCCGAAGGCGATCGAGATCCGCTCGGCAAGGCTCTCGGCGCCGGCCTCGAGCGTGCCGCCGAGCTTGCGGTCGAGCTCTCCGAGCCCGGCCTCGAGCTCGCGGCGCACGTAGTCGACGTTGGCCGCCGTGCCCTCGCCCTCGAGCACGCGGCTGCCGATCTCGATCGCTTTGCGGACGGTCTCGGCGGCTGGACGCCCGGCCTGGGCGCGCTCGCGGACGAGACGTGCCGCACGCTCGTCATCGACGGTCAGCGACTCGATCACGAGTCGCCCGTCGAGCGCCCTGACGGTCGCACCGCCCTCGCTGCCGAGCTCGAGTTGTGGTCTGCGGGAGGCTTCCATCGTGAACTTCGCCAAGTTAGTCGCGGCGACGGACGCGAACCTGACGGCTGGCCCCCTCGGGAGCCCGACGACGCCGCGTCGTCGCCGGCGAGGGATCGGACCCCTCGAACCAGGGCGGGCCGCCTCGATCTGGCCCCGGCGCAGCTACGATCCGCGCGCCAGCACATCCGTCGGCGATCGAACAGGAGCTGAAGACAACGTGGCAGTAGACGTATCCGAGATCTCGAGCCTCGACGTTGAGCCCGGCGAGCTGCCCCGCACGATGGCCGCATGGGTGATCCGCCAGGAGCGCGAGGGCGAGCCCAAGGACGCCTTTCAGATCGAGGAGATCGAGGTCCCCGAGCCCGGCGCCTTCGAGGTGATCGTCCGGGTCATGGCTGCGGGCGTGAACTTCAACAACGTCTGGGCTGCGCTCGGAAAGCCGGTGTCGGTGTTCGGATACGGAGACCATCCTGAGTACGGCCACCACATCGGCGGCTCGGACGCCTCGGGAATCGTCTGGAAGGTCGGTGAGGGAGTCACCAAGTGGAAGCCCGGCGACGAGGTCGTCGTCCACTGCAATCAGGCCTCCTACGAGGACGTCGAGGTCCACGGGTTGGACCCGCTGGCGGCGCCCAGCCAGCAGATCTGGGGCTACGAGACGACCTGGGGCTCGTTCGCCCAGTTCACCAAGGTCCAGGCCCAGCAGCTGCTGCCAAAGCCGCGAAACCTCACCTGGGTCGACTCCTCCTGCTACGGGCTGACCTACTTCACCGCCTACCGGATGCTCGTCGACCGCTGCCGGATTCAGGCCGGCCACAACGTCCTGATCTGGGGCGCTGCCGGCGGGCTCGGCGTCTTCGCCACCCAGCTCTGCAGGGCGGCTGGGGCCAACGCGGTCGGAGTCGTCTCCTCGGAGGAGAAAGGGGAGCTGGTCCGCAAGCTGGGTGCGGTCGACTACATCGACCGCAGCGAGTTCGGCGAGATGATGCGGACCGACGCCAACCACCCGGCGGCCGACCGCGGCGCCGACAAGGCTCGCTTCAAGGCCTCCCGGGCATTCGGCAAGCGGGTCGGCGAGCTGCTGGGCGACGCGCCCGACATCGTCTTCGAGCACGTCGGGCAGGCGACCTTCCCGACCTCGGTCCTGGTGGTCAAGCCGTTCGGCAAGGTCGTGATCTGCGGCGCCACCTCGGGGTACAACCTCGACTTCGACGTCCGCTACCTGTGGATGCGCCAGAAGCAGATCATCGGCTCGCACTTCGCCAACGCCTACGAGTGCATGCGCGCCAACCAACTGATAGCCGAGGGCAAGATCAGGCCGGTCCTGTGGCGGGCGATGGGCTTCGAGGGCGTTCCCGCGGCGCACCAGCTGATGCACGAGAACGGCCACCTCGGCAAGATCGCGATCATGGTCGGCGCCGCCGACGAGGACGAGGGGCGGCTCGAGGACGGTCCAGGCGCGATCCGCGCCGAGGTCGGGGCCTAACGGGCTTCGAGCCAAGCCGCGCCGGGCTATAGGATCGCGCCGCTTTGGCAACCGATGTCAACTACATCGACTGGCACGTCGTTCCGTTCCGCGCCGATCGCTGGTTCGGGATCTGGCACCCGGCGATGAAGCGTGCCCTCTCCTACGGCGCGCTCTCCTGCTATCTGGTGCGAAGCGAGGAGGATCGGCTGCACTTCAGGCAGGTTTCGGTCTGGGAGAGCCGTGGTGACTTCGAGCGCTACTGGGCCTCCGACGAGCTCTCCGCCCTGCGCCAAGCGGCGATGACCTACTACCACAAGCCGGTCCTCAACACCTGGCACACGCTCGTCGCCGGCGAAATCGCCGCAGAGCGCGTCGCGCAGGACGCGTAGGGGCTCCGAAGCACGGCGCTCGGGGCCTCCGAGCGCCCTCCCGGGACTGGCGACTTAGGCGGCCGCCAGCCGCCGGCTCCCCGCCGCGGTGGCGAAGCCCGATCCGATCTCGTCGAGAATGCCCAGCATCGCGTCGGTCGCGAGCGAGCGGGCGCCGTCGGCGCGCGAGCTGGCCCAGATCCGCCGCTTCGGGCCCTCCGGGACGATCGGGCGCGCGACCAGATCGGAGCGCAGGTTGATCAGCGCGATCTCCGGCATCAGGGTGAAGCCAAGGCCGGCGGCGACGTATCCCTGCAGGACGTTGTAGTCGTCGCTCTCGAAGCCGATCCTGGGATCGAAGCCGGCCTCACGGCAGGCCCTGATCACGATCTCGCCGCAAGAGCTTGGGCGGGCGCCGCAGAGCCAGTCGGAGTCTGAGAAGTCCGAGACCCGGACCCGCTCGCGCGACGCGAGCGGGTGGGTCGCGGGCATCACCAGGCTCATCGACTCCTCGAGCAGCAACCGGTGGTCGAGGTCGCGGCTCGGCTCGCCGGGCAGCCAGGCGTAGTCGAAGACGAGCGCCAGGTCGATCTCGCCCGCCAGCAGCTTCGGGAGCGCCTGCTCCGGCTCGGCCTCGGTGACCGAAAGCAGGACGCGAGGGTGGCGCCCGTGGAAGACCGAGATCGCCTCGGTCAGGATTGCGGCGCTGGCGGTTGCGAAGCTCGCCATGCGCAGCTCGCCTCCCTCGAGCCCCGCCAGGGCGTCGAGCTCGCGCTCGGCCTCGTCGAGGCGGGCAATCACGGCGTCGGCGTGGCGAACGAGAACCCGCCCCGCGTCGGTCAGCTTCGGGCCGGACCGGGTGCGGTCGAGCAGCCGCGCGCCGACCTCGCGCTCCAGCGTCGCGATCTGCTGGCTGACCGCCGACTGGGAGAGGTAGAGCGCGTCGGCCGCGGCGGAGAAGGATCCCTGCCTGGCTACCTCGCGCAACAGCTTGAGTCGCTTCGTGTCGAGCACGAGTTGAACCCTACCATCCATAAGACAACCTTATCGACTTAAGCTTGACTTCCTGTTGCACTGATCTGCGGAGTGAAGCACGATGCGGATACCACGAACCGGGCCCGCCGGATCGTTCGAAGACACCAGGCGAGGTGACGCGAGATGAACTCGACCCGCTCACACAGCACAGGAACCCAACTGACCATCCGCCGAGCCCGAGAGACCGATCGCAAGGCGCTCGAGCGCCTCGCCGACCGCGACTCCACCCTGCCGCCTCACGGCGACGTGCTGCTCGCCGAGAGCGAGGGGCGCCTGCTGGCCGCGGTCTCCCTGGCCGACGGCACGCTGATCGCCGACCCGTTCGCGCGCACCGGCGAGCTCCGCTCGCTGCTCTCGCTGCGCGCCCGCCAGCTAGGAGCGCGCAGGCGGAGCC
>JACDBR010000077.1 GCA_013694825.1 Solirubrobacterales bacterium | reverse complement strand
GCGGCGCGAATCGCCGCGGCGCGCCTCTACTTCGTCTGCGACGCGTGCCCGCACGGCTCCGACCCGCGCGAGCTGCTCGACGCGGCGCTTCGCGGTGGCGTCGACGTCGTCCAGCTTCGCGACAAGGGCGAGCACGACGACTCCGAGCTGATCGAGCTTGCGGCTCCGTTTCGCGATGCAGCTCGGGCGGCCGGCGCCCTGTTCGTCCTCAACGACCGGCCGGACCTCGTCGAGGCCTGCGGCGCCGACGGGGTCCACGTCGGCCAGGACGATCTCGGGGTCGCCCGAGCGCGGGAGCTGGCGCCGCCCGGCACCCTGGTCGGCCTCTCGACTCACTCCGAGCGCCAGCTTCGAGACGCCCGCGCCGCCCACGGCGACGCACGTCCGGATCAGCTCAGCGTCGGGCCGGTCTGGGAGACGCCGACCAAGCACGGCCGCACCGCGACGGGCTTGGAGCTGATCGAGCACGCCGCCCTCGACGCCGGACCGGTGCCGTGGTTTGCGATCGGCGGCATCGACGCCGGGCGGGTCGGGCGGGTGGCCGATGCCGGCGCCGCGAGGGCCGTCGTCGTCCGGGCAATCCGCGACTCCGATGATCCGCAGGCCGCCGCCGCTGAGCTTCGCTCGGCGCTGGAGCGCGTGCCGCTCGGCGACCGTCATTCCTGCCTCTAAGGTCAGCGCGTGGCCAATCGCGAGCGAAAGCGCAGCGAGCGCCAGAAGCGAAAGGCGCGGGTGGCACAGCGCCAAACCGAGATCGGTGAGCGCACCGAGGCCAAGAACAGCGCCGCGCGCGAGCAGTTGGAGCCACTCACCGAAGGCGAGCGCCCGCTCATCGTGACCCTCGCAGCGGTGCTCTCGGCCCTCGTCTGCGTCCTCTCCGTGGTCGGCTGGGCGCTCTGGGACACGCTGCGCGACGAGCCCCAGCCCTCGCTCGGGCGGGTCGTCCCCTTCACCCTGATCGTCGCGGTCATGGCCTACGGGCTGTGGCAGACGCGCTACTGGGCAGTGATGGGATTTCAGGCGGCGCTGGCGCTGATCGCCATCATCAGCGGACTCGGCCTGGTCGGCTCGGTGACCGTGCCGCTGGCGATCGGCAACCTCGCCCTGCTCGTCGCCGCGGGCGCGCTCTTCTACTTCATGATCCGCGCGATGGCGCGAATCCAGATGCCCTACAGGGCGCCGCGCGAGTAGCCGCCGCCTGCCTGACGAGCCGGGATTCGCTGAGCGCGGCCGGTGACTAGAGTCGAGGCAATGGCTGACTCTTATGACGTGATCGTGATCGGGGGTGGTCCCGGAGGCTACGTCGCGGCCATCCGCGCCGCCCAGCTCGGCAAGAAGACGGCGGTCGTCGAGAAGGACAAGGCCGGCGGGCGCTGCCTCAACTACGCCTGCATCCCGGCGAAGACGGTCCTCCACACGGCCGAGGTCTACGACGCCGCGGTCAACGGCGAGCACCTCGGCGTCAAGGTCGAGGGCGCGTCAATCGACTGGGACGCGCTGGGCCAGCGCCGCGCAAGCGTCTCGCAGACCCTCTCGAGCGGCGTCGAGATGCTGTGGAAGAAGAACGAGGTCGAGTTCATTGCGGGCGAGGCATCGCTCGACTCAGATGCCAACGTCGTCGTCGGCGAGGAGACCTACGAGGCGGGCGCGGTGATCCTCGCCACCGGCTCGGTGGCGCTGCCGATCCCGGGCGTCGAGTTCGGCGACCGCGTGGTCGACACCTGGGGCGCCTGGTCGCTCGCCGAGCGCCCGCAGAAGATCGCCGTGGCCGGCGCGGGTGCCTCTGGCAGTGAGATCGCCTCGGCCTACGGGCGCTTCGGGACCGAGGTGCTGCTGATCGAGATGGTTGATCAGATCCTCCCGCTCGAGGATCCCGACCTGGCCAAGGTCGTCGCGCGCGCGTTCAAGAAGCAGAACATCGACGTCCGCACCGGCACGAAGGTGGAGAAGGTCGAGGCCGGCGAGGGCTCGGTCACGCTGACGCTCGGCGACGATCAGGTCGAGGTCGACTACCTGTGCATCGCCGGGGGGCGGGCACCCGACGTCGAGGCACTCAACCTCGAGGCTGCCGGGGTCAAGCTGAGCGAGGACGGCGGCCGGATCGAAATCGACGACTACCAGCGAACCTCGAACGAGAAGGTGTTCGCGATCGGCGACATCGTTCGCGGACCGGCGCTCGCCCACAAGGCCTCCGAGGAGGGGGTGATCGCCGCTGAGACGATCGCCGGCGCCGAGACGCACCCGATCGATGTAGCCCTGGTCCCCGGGGCAACCTTCTGTCACCCGCAGGTGGCGAGCGTCGGGATGACCGAGGCGGAGGCCAAGCAGGCGGGCCACGACGTCAAGGTCGGCCGCTTCAAGCTCGGCGGGGTCGGAGCATCCGCCGTCTACGACGACCGCGAGGGGATCGTCAAGATCGTCGCCGACTCCGAGTACGGGGAGATCCTCGGCGCCCACATCGTCGGCAACCGGGCCTGCGACATGATCTCCGAGCTCGTCGACGTCATGGCGCTCGAGGGTGGCTATCAGGAGCTGGCGCGGATCATCCACCCGCACCCGACGATCTCCGAGGCCGTGCTCGATGCAGCCCGGGCCGTGGACGGCTGGGCGACCCACGCCTAGCGGCGACCCCAGCGGAGGAATGATCGACGAGCGGGCGATCTTCTGCTTCGACCTGGGCTCGCCCTACGCCTATCTCGCGGCCGAGCGGATCTCGGGGCTGTTCGCCGAGGCCGGCCTCGAGCAACCCGAGTGGCGGCCCGTGCTGCTCGGCGGAATGTTCCGCGCCCTCGGCCGATCCTCCTGGGGCCTCGGCCCGGACCGCAAGGACGGGATGCGCGACTGCGAGCAGCGCGCCTCGGCCTACGGGCTGCCGCCGATCCGCTGGCCCGAGCCGTGGCCGGGTGACATGCTCGGCGCGATGCGCGCGGCGACGTTCGCCGCCCAGATCGGCCGCATCACCTCCTTCGCGCTGGCCGCATTCCGCCAGAGCTTCGCCGCCGGCCGCGACCTCTCCGAGCTCGACAACCTGATGCTCGCCGGCGCCGCTTCGGAGATCCACCCGCGTGCGCTGCGCACGGCGCTCGAGCGCGACGCCGTCAAGGCCGAGCTGCGAGCTGCGACCGACGACGTAGTCGCGCGTGGCGCGGTTGGCGTGCCCAGCGTAATCGTCGGCGAGCGGGTGTTCTGGGGCGACGAGCAACTCGAGCAGGCGGTCGACGCCACCGCGAGGGAGCGCGCTTGAGCGCCGCCGGCGACGGGTCGGAGTCGGCGGGCGGCGCCCGACCCGACAGGGCGCCGGGCTCCAGCCATGATCACGGCGAGCCGCCGTTCGTCGACGAGCACTCCCGAGAGGCGGCAGCGCCGGTATGGCCTGTGTGGCGGGCAACGCTCGCGGTCGTCACCGGCTCGTTCGACGGCGGCGGGGCAGAGCGCTTCGCGAGGCTCATCGGCTGCGAGCAAGATCGGCGTCATGGCGAGCCCGGAGCCGAGGGCTCGGAGGTCGTCGGCTTTCGAATCGTGCGCGCCGATCCGCCCCACGAGCTTCGGCTCTCGGGTCGGCATCGCTTCTCTCGCTACCGGCTCGACTTCGTGCTCGTCGACCTCGGCGGCGGCCGCTCGCGCCTCGGCGCTCGGACCTTCGCCGAGTTCCCCGGCCCCGCCGGCCGCGTCTATCGCACGCTCGTCATCGGCTCGCGGATCCACTTGCTCGTGACGCGGCGCCTACTCGCCGCGATCGCGCGCCGAGCCGAGCGCGCGGCCTGAGGGGGCCAGGCGAGCGTCACCCTGGTGGGCTTGCCGTCGGCCGAGGAGGCGCGTATGGTAGGTGCGGACTCGCATTAGCGTGGGAGTCAGAGTGGGGAGGCGAGGAGGAACCCCCGCGTCCCCGTCCGTAGGCGCTGCCGGAGGAGATCCCGAAGGCGGCGATAAGCTGAGACCGGACGCCGGAGACCCTGGTGTCAGGTCCGATCCGAGAGGCGGACGAACAATGAGTGATGGCGACGCGAGAGCGATCGCGACCGACCGCGCGGGCGGCGCTTCCGAGCCTGTCCTGACCCGCGAGGACCGGGCGAGCCTGCTGCGATTTATGCTGCTGATGCGAGCGGCCGAGGAGCGTGGCCTGCGCCTCTACAAGCAGGGCAAGGTGCCGGGGTCCTTCTACGACGGCCGCGGCCAGGAGGCGATCTCGGTCGGATCGTCCTTTGCGCTGGCGCCCGAGGATCGGATGTGCATCCTGCACCGCGACCTCGGCGCCCACTTCGTTCGCGGCGTAAGCCCGGAGCGCTACCTGGCCAACTACATGGGCCGCTCCGGCGGCGTCACCGGCGGCAAGGACGGCAACCTGCACTTCGGAGACCCAGAGCTCGGCTGCGTCGGCATGGTCTCGATGCTGCCCGACATGGCGCCAGTAGCGACCGGGATGGCGCTGGCGATGAAGATGCGCGGCGAGCGACGCGTCGCGATGACCTACTTCGGCGAGGGCTCGACGGCCAACGGCCAGTGGCACGAGGCGATGAACATGGCCGGCATCCACCGCCTGCCCGTCGTCTTCGTGCTCGAGAACAACGGCTACGCCTACTCGACGCCCAACGAGCTCGAGTTCGCCGCCGATCCGGTCGAGCGAGCCGAGAGCTACGGGTTTCACGGCGTCAAGGTCGACGGCAACGACGTCGAGGCGGTCTTCGAGGCCTCGGTCGAGGCGAGCGAGCGTGCTCGCGGCGGCGGAGGACCGACGCTGATCGGCTGCCGCACGATGCGGATGCATGGCCACGGCGCCCACGACGACATGTCCTACGTGCCCGACGGCGTACTCGAGAGCTGGGAGCGGCGCGACCCGATCGAT
Organism: Solirubrobacterales bacterium; assembly: GCA_013694825.1. Lineage (GTDB taxonomy): Bacteria > Actinomycetota > Thermoleophilia > Solirubrobacterales > 70-9 > JACDBR01. The sequence continues at coordinate 2,429 of JACDBR010000077.1, read as the reverse complement.
CGCTACCGGCGTCATCTAGCTGACCACCACGGCTTCTCCGAGCAGGAGCTCGACGAGGTCGCGACCGCGGTCACCGAGCAGGTGGCCGAGGATGCCCGGCGTGCGCTCGACTCGCCGATGCCCGAACCCTCGCTGGCGAGCGAGGGCCTTTATGCCGAAGCCTTCCGGCCGCTCGGCGACGGCGTCGCACCCTGGTCGCGCTGGGCTGAGCGCAAGCCGCTGAGGCCGGTAAACGGCAACGGGCGCTCGCCGAGCTCTGAAGCCTCAGTCTCGCGGAGCGCGGCATGAGCCCCGAGGCAACCGGGATCGCTCCCGAGGAGGCGCCTTCCCAAACCACGCCCGCGCAGCCCACTCACCCCGGCGGCAGCCGCGAGATGACCTACCTGGAGGCGATCTCCGACGCGCTGCGCGAGGAGATGCGCCGCGACGAGGCGGTCTTCTGCATCGGCGAGGACATCGGCGCCTTCGGCGGCGCCTTCAAGGTCACGGATGGGTTCGCCGAGGAGTTCGGCGCGGCCAGAGTGCTCGACGCGCCGCTGGCCGAGAACGCGATCATCGGCGCCGCTGTCGGCGCGGCGGTCGAGGGCATGAGGCCCGTCTGCGAGATGCAGTTCTCCGACTTCATCGCCTGCGGCTTCGACCAGCTCGTCAACGTCGCGGCGAAGCTCCACTACCGCCAGGGCTTGGCGGCGCCGATGGTCGTGCGGCTGCCATCCGGCGGCGGCTTCTCCGGCGGCCCCTTCCACTCCCAGAACCCCGAGGCCTGGCTGCTTCAGGCACCGGGGCTGAAGGTGGTCGCGCCCGGATCGCCGGCCGACGCCAAGGGGCTGCTGACGGCGGCGATCCGCGACGCCAACCCGGTCTGCTTCCTCGAGCACAAGGGCCTGTACCGCTATCTGCGCGAGCCGGTGCCCGAGGGCGAGTACGTGGTCGAGCTCGGCAAGGCGCAGATGATCCGCGAGGGCGACGAGCTGACCGTGATCGCCTACGGCTCGGCGGTCGGGCTCGCCACCCAGGCGGTCGACGAGCTCGAGGCCGATGCGACCGTGCTCGACCTTCGCAGCCTGGCGCCGCTCGACACCGAGGCGGTGCTCGAGGCGGCGCGGCGCACGGGCAAGGTGCTCGTAGCCCACGAGGCCACCCGCACCTGCGGGGTCGGCGCGGAGATCGCGGCGATCGTCAGCGAGCTCGCGTTCGAGCATCTCGACGCGCCGGTCAGGAGGCTGACGGCGCCGAACCTGCCGATCCCGTTCAGCCCGCCGCTCGAGCAGGCAGTGCTGCCGCAACTCGCCGACATGAAGGAGGCCTGCCGTGAGCTCCTCGACTACTGAGTCCGCGGCCGCGACCGAGCAGGTGCTGATGCCCAAGATGGGGATCTCCGTCTCCGAGGGCACGATCTCCGTCTGGACCAAGGACCCGGGCGACCAGGTCGACGACGGCGAGACGATCTGCGAGGTGACCACCGACAAGGTCGACGTCGAGATCCCGGCCCCGGCGGCCGGGCGGCTGACCAAGCTGCTGGCGGAGGTCGGCGAGACGGTCGCCAGCGGCGAGCCGATCGCGGAGATCGCCGTGGGAGACGGCGACGGCGAGGTTGCCAAGCCGGCAGACGATTCGCCGGAGTTGGTCGCTACCTCGCCGGGGCTCGCGGAAGCCGATCGGGACGGCGACGCCGCGGGCGCCCCAGGAGCCACCCGCGGTCGGGTCCCCCGAGGCGAGCCCGGGCGAGTGACGGCGAGCGGCGAGGTCGATCGCTCCGGCTTCCTCTCACCGGTCGTGCGCCGGATCGCTGCAAGGCACTCGATCGATCTCGGCGGCGTTCGCGGCAGCGGGATCGGCGGGCGGATCCGAAAGCGCGACCTGCTCTCTCACGTAGCCGCCCGCCCCAAGCAGCAGCGTGCGCTCCACAGCGAGTCGCCCTACAGGCCCGAGCCAGAGGCCGAGCCGAGCCGAGCGAAGCCCGCGAGCACCCCGGCGGCACCGAACGGCGCCGCGTCGAACGGGGATCCGACCCTCCTCGAGCGGCCCGGCGACCGGCGCGAGCCGATGTCGGCGATGCGCAAGACGATCGCCCGGCGGATGGTCGAGAGCCGGCGGACGTCGGCCCACTGCACGACGATCGTCGAGGTCGACATGTCGCAGGTCGTCGCGGCTCGGCGCCAGCTGCGCGAGGGCATGGCCGAGCGCGGCGTCGGCCTGACCTACCTCGCGTTCGTCGCCCGGGCGGTCACCGAGGCGCTGGGCGAGTTCCCGCAGCTCAACGCCTCGGTCGAGGGCGAGGAGATAATCCTGCACTCCGGCGTCGACATGGGGATCGCGGTCGCGGTCGAGAAGGGTCTCGTCGTGCCGGTCATCCGCGATGCCCAGCGGCTTGGCCTCGAGGGCATGGCGGCGGCGATCGGCGAGCTGGCCGTCAAGGCGCGCTCCGG
>JACDBR010000059.1 GCA_013694825.1 Solirubrobacterales bacterium | reverse complement strand
ATGATCTTCGTCCTGATCGCCGGCACGATCACCCCGTTCGCGCTGCTCGTGATGAGCGGACCGCTGGCGACTGCGCTGCTGATCGCGGTATGGGCGGGGGCAGCCGCGGGCACCGTGGTCGAGCTCGTCTGGGTCAACCGCCCGAAGTGGGTATCGAGCGTCGTCTACCTGATCGTCGGCTGGATTGGGGCGATCGGCTTTCCCGCGATCGTCGTCGAAGCGGGCGCCGTCGCCGGTGGCCTGATCGTCGTCGGCGCGCTGCTCTACACGGCGGGCGCCATCGTCTACGCCACCGAGCGGCCGAACCCGAACCCCGCGGTCTTCGGCTACCACGAGGTCTTCCATGCCTTCGTGATCGCCGCCGCGGCGGCGCATTTCGCGGCGATCGCCTTCTTCGCCCTGCCCGCGGCCTGACGTGCGCGCCGGCCGCGGGCGCTCGGCTTTCGCTCTCCTGCTCTGCCTGACCGCGATCGCCTCAGCAGGCTGCGGTGGCGAGCAGGCCGACTCCGAGCTGGCCTCCGAGGGCGCGGCGGCCTACGAGATCGAGCTGCCCGAGGGCTGGACGGAGGCCTCGGCCGATCAGCTCGGCGCGCTTCAGGGCACGGTCGAGGCCGAGACGAATGAGCTCGCGGAGGGCGAGTTTCCCGAGTTCGGGGTCACCGCCGTGTACTTCGCTCCCGGTGACGCGGCGGCGGCGTTTCGGCCGAACATCAACGTCGTCGTCGAGCCCGTCCCGGAGGAGGTCGGCGAGGAGCAGTTCTTCGACCTGCTGGTCTCGAACCTCGAGCGGCTGCTGCCCGGGGTGCGGCTCGAGGGCGCTCCCGAGACCACCTCGCTCGACGGCGCCGCAGCGATTCGCGGCCGCTACCAGCAGGTCCAAGGCGAGATGGCCTTCTACCAGGAGTACTTCAGCGCGATCCATGAAGGTCGCGCCTACACCCTGACCCTGACCGCCGACAGCGCCGAGGAGCGCGACGCGCTCGGCGAGGGCTTCGATGAGATTCTCGGCTCCTGGAGCTGGACCGGCTAAGCCTGGCCCGCGGGCGCCGGCTGATCGGTCGCCGCCTTGGCCGCCGCGATGATGTCGAGCACCTCGGTCGCACGGCCCTCGCGCAGTAGCGCGATCGGGTCGGGCTCGCCATTGACGATCCCCTCGAAGAATCGCTTGCGGTCCTGGTAGGTCGCGAGGTTGCCCTTCGCCCAGCCGCGGGCGTCGTTGAGCATGATCGCGAGGCGCGCGTAGGGCTCGCCGTAGGTCTCGGCGATCTCGCGCTTCATCCGCTTGGCCAGCGCGGGCGAGGCGCCGGCGGTCGAGATCGCGATCGCCAGCGGGCCGGTGCGCACGATCGCCGGCAGGATGAAGTTGCAAAGCGACGGGACGTCGACGATGTTGACCAGCATCGCCCGCTCCTCGGCCGCGTCGTAGACGGAGATGTTGACGTCGGTGTCGTTGGTCGCGGCGATCGCCATGAAGGTGCGGTCGAGGTCGGAGTCGCGGTAGGTGCGCTGCTCCCAGCCGATCGAGCCCTCCTCGGCCAGCCGGCGAAGCGGCCCGATCGCGTCGGGGGCGATCAGGGTCACGTCGGCGTCACAGGCCAGCAGTCCCTCGACCTTCTCGAGCCCGACGTCGCCGCCGCCGACGACCACGCAGCGCCGGCCCGAGAGCCGCAAGCAGGCGATGTAGAAAGTCGTCTCCATCATCCCCTGGACGCAGGACTGGTCGCAGATTCCCTTGCGGAACTGGCAGACGCATTCCTTGCCGGCGTAGGCCTGTGCTGGCATCGGAAAGAGCGTACTGGGCCTCGATTGAGCGCCTGGGAGCCGCCCAGGGCTACTGCTACGCTCGCCGACCGATGCGCCTGATCGTCACCGAGAAGAACAACTCCGCGAAAAAGATCGCGACGATCCTCAGTGGCGGCAGCGCCAAGGAGGACAAGTCCTACAAGGTCCCCTACTACACATGGTCGGGGCCCGACGGCGATCAGCGCACGGTCGGGCTCAAGGGACACGTCGTCGGTCCCGCCTTTCCCGAGGGCTACTCGAACTGGCAGGAGACCGACCTTCACGAGCTGATCGACGCCGAGCTGACCACCGAGCCGACCGACAAGAACGTCGTCAAGGCGGTCCGCAAGCTGGCCAAGGAAGCCGACTCGATCGTGATCGCGACCGACTTCGATCGCGAGGGCGAGCTGATCGGCCTCGAGGCGCTGGCCGAGGCCTTCGCCGCCAACCCCGCGATCGTCGGCGAGCTCGCGGTCGCGACCTCGGAGGGCGACAAGGAGCGAGCCCCCGCCGCCACGCTGACCCGCGAGCGGCCAAACATCCTCCGTGCCCGCTACTCCGCACTAACTAAGGAGGAGATCGAGCGCGCCTTCGGCGACCTCGACGAGCTCTCCTACGACCTCGCCAACGCCGGCGCCGCGCGCCAGGACATCGACTTGATCTGGGGCGCGACCCTGACCCGTTGGGTCTCACTCGCGACGAAGCGCTATGGGAGCGCCTTTCTCTCCGTCGGGCGCGTCCAGAGCCCGACCCTCGTTCTCATCGCCGAGCGCGAGCGCGAGCGCCGCGCCTTCACCCCCGAGCCCTACTGGGAGATAGAGGCCGCCCTGCAGAACGGCGAGGCGATCACCGCCCGCCACGACACGGCGCGCTTCTGGGAGGAAGAGCCGGCAAGGGCGGCGTACGAGAACCTTACAGAGACCGCCAGGGTCACTGAGGTCAAGGAGAAGTCGGCGACGCGACCGGCTCCGATACCGTTCAACACCACCGGCTTCCTCACGGCGGCGGCGAATATCGGGATCAGCCCCTCTC
>JACDBR010000026.1 GCA_013694825.1 Solirubrobacterales bacterium | reverse complement strand
GGCTCGAGCTCGAGCTCGAGCTCGGCGGAGCGAAGGATGCGCTCGAAGGGCGTATCGGCGAGCTGCTGCTCCCAGGCATAGCGCCGGCCCTCCGTCGAGCCCGTGGCGCGGTAGTCGAGTCGCACCGGCTTTCCCTTCTCGGTGGCCAGGACGAGCGTCCAGCGCGCTCGGCCTCCCTCACCGATCACATCCTCGACCCTGCTGGCCCGCGGCCACCAGCGGGCGAGGCCGTGCGGGTCGCCGACGAGGCGCCAGACCCGGTCGGGCTCGGCAGCGATCAGGCGCGAGCGAGAGACGGACGGCAAGCCAGGCTCTCGTGGACGCTGGGCGCCCGCCTCACTCGCCCTTAAGCCGGCGCAGGTCGCGGACCAGCAGCAGGTGCTTGAGGTGGCCGCAGATCCCGGCGAGACTCTCGAGGTTCTCGACCGCTTCGCGGCGCCGGGCCTGGCTTCGCGAGCGGAGCGAGGGTCCGACGATCTGCTCGAGCAGGCTCGCCTCTCGGTCAGCGGAGGTGCGAAAGACGCGCAGGTTGCGACCGGCGACGCCGAACCGCGACAGCTCGGCCGCGGCGCGAACGATCTCGAGGTCGGTCTCGTCGTAGGCCATTCGGCCGTCGACCCGTTTGGGCTGGACGATCCCGAACTCCTGCAGCTCGCGGATGAAGCTGGCGTCGACGTTCGCCTCGTCCATCAGCTCCTCGCCCGAGAGCACGGTCACGGCGGCGTCGACGGATACGGCGCGCCGCTTGACGCTCTCGGCGGCCGGGCGGCGACCGGTGAAGTCGCCCGTGGCGAGCTCCTGGCGGATTACCCGCAGCGGCAGGAACTCGTCGCGCTGCATTCGCAGGATCGCCCGGAGGCGCTCCACGTCGGCCTGGGAGTAAAGCCTGTAGCCGCCGGCGGTCCGTCGCGGCGCCAGCAGCTTCTGGTCCTCGAGGTAGCGGATCTTGGAGATCGAGATGTCGTCGAACTCCTGACTGAGGATCTTCGCGACGGCGCCGATCGTCAGCGCCCGCCGGGGCCTCGAGGCGCCGGGTTCGGTGCGGGGCCTGCCGGCCTCGGGCTCGCGGCCTTGACCGCCCGATCTGGAGACCGCTACCGCCACTAGCGCTCCAGGTAGCTGAGCCGGTACTTGCCGATCTGGATCTCGTCGCCGTCGGCCAGCAGGTGCGACTCGATCCGCCGCCGGTTGACGTAAGTGCCGTTCAGCGAGCCGAGATCGTCGACGTAGTGGCCGTCCTGGCGCTCGACCAGCAACGCGTGGTTGCGCGAGACGGTGACGTCGTCGAGGAAGACCGAGGCATCGGGCTCGCGGCCGATCGACATCCGTTCGCGGCCGATCGTAAAGCTCTCCCCCGCCCGCCCTCCGCCTGAGCGGATCACCAGCGCTGCGCCCGCCGATTTGACCTCCTCGTCGATGTCGATCGGCTGGAACTCGCCGGTCTCGTCGATCTTGTAGGTCATCGTCGTCGGGTCCTCGGTGCCCTCCTGCCGGCCCAGGAAGGCGCCGCACTTCTGGCAGTAGTTGGCTCCCTCGGGGTTGACGAAGCCGCACTCGGGGCAGTGCAGGGCCATCAGCGCGGTGGGTCCCAGGACAGCGGTGGGAGCTTGCCGAGCAGGATCTCGGTGAGCTGGTCGACGTCGGCGCCGGTCAGCGCCGACTCGCCTTCCTCTCGTCGCGTGCGCAGGCGGTTGACGAGCTCGGCTCGCAGGATGTCGATCTTGCCGTGCATCGTGCGGCGCCGGTAGCTGACCTGGCGCTCCTCGTCGGTGAGCTCGGCGATCAGCCGCTTGAGCTCGTCGTCGGACATCGAGCCGAGATCGGGAAAGCTGTCGTCGAAACCGGTGCTCATCTGACTCCCCGTGAGTACGCCTGGCGCCGGGCAGGCCCGGACCGCCCTGATCGAACGCGATTATAGGCGGGTCGCGCCAACATCAAGTAGAGGTTGAGACATTGCAAGCCAGCTGGCGCTCACGAGCCTTGGCGCGGCCGACCCTCGCGTAGATGTAGGTGGCGGCGATCGTGATTCCGACCCCGATCACGAAGCCGATCTTCAACACCACCCAGTCGAAGACGAGGCTCCAGAAGATCCCGCCGAAGACGAGAAAGGTGCCGATCCTGCCGACCCAGTTGACCTCGATGTCGACCCCGGCGCGGAGCGCGACCCGCGAGAGGCCCAGCGTGACCAGCTCGCGGAGCGCGAGTAGGACGAGGGCCCAGCGAGGCAGGATCTCGAAGTTCCAGCAGACGATCACCCCGGCGAGCACCGTCAGGCGATCGACGATCGGGTCGAGCAGAGCGCCCATCCGCGAGTACTGGCCCGTCGCTCTGGCGAGGAAGCCGTCGAGTAGGTCACCGAGCGTGATCGCAAGGAAGATCAGCGTCGAGACGGTCGTGCGGCCGTCCTCGGAGCCCAGCGCGATGACGAGGAAGACCGGGATCGCCGCGAGGCGGACGTAGCCCACCAGGTTGGGGATCGTGAATGGGTGAAGCGGCGCGCCGCGGCGCGTCTGGGTCGGCGCCGGGCCCGATCGATCGATCCCCATCAAGCGCCGGAAGCCGCGCCTGGCGCGCTCCTGCGCTGAGGCCGAGGTGGTCTCGGTCTCGGTCACGTTCCTAGAGCGAGCTCAGCAGCTCGCCGATCTCCTCCGCCGCGCCGTCGAGAGCCAGCCGGCGCTCCTCGCCGCTTGAGCGAATCTGGCTCTCGACCTTGCCCTCGGCCAAGCCGCGACGCCCGAAGACGACCCGAAGCGGCGTACCGATCAGCTCGGCGTCGGTCAGCTTCTCCCCCGCCCCTGCCGGGCGGTCGTCGAGCAGCGCCTCGATCCCGGCGGCGGTCAGCTCGTCGTGAACGCGAGCGGCCGCCTCGGCGGTTTCCTCGCCGGGCTTGCCGAGCGCCACCAGCTGCACCTGCCACGGGGCGATCGCGGGCGGCCAGACGATCCCGCGCTCGTCGGCGCCCTGCTCGATTGCGGCGGCGACCATCCGCGCCGGCCCGATCCCGTAGCTCGCCATCACGATCGGCCGCTCCTTGCCGTCGGGGTCGAGATAATTGGCCCCCATCGGCACCGAGTAGCGGGTGCCGAGCTTGAAGATGTTGCCGACCTCGATCGCGGGCTCGATCTCGATCGGGTGGCCTCCGGGCGCGATGTCGCCGGGCTCGACGGTGCGCACGTCTACGGGCTCGAACTCGAAGTCGCGTCCGGGCTCGACGCCGGTCAGGTGGGCGTCGGGGCGATTGGCGCCGCAGACCAGCCCGCGTCCGACCACGGCGTCGTCCTTCAGCACCCGCATCCGGGCGCCTACCGGGCCGATGTAGCCGGGAGGACCGAGCTCGGCGTCGATCTCGATCTCAGTCGCGAGGCGAAAGCCGGCCCCGAGCGCGTTTCGGAGCTTGACCTCGTTCAGGCGGTGGTCGCCGCGGACCAGGACCAGCACCATCCCCGCCTCCTCGTCCTCCCCCTCGATGATCACGGGCAGCGCCTTGATCAGCGCGCCGGGGGCGATCCCGAGCTCGCCCGAGACCTGCTCGACGGTTCGCAAGCCGGGGGTCGAAACCTCCTCGGGTGCGTCCTTGGCGACTGGCAGCTCGACCGGCTGGGGCTCGGCGCTGGCAATCTCGACGTTAGCCGCGTAGCCGGGCGCCAGCGCGACGTCGTTCTCTCCCGCCGCGCATGGGGCCATGTACTCATGGGCGCCGATTCCGCCCATCATCCCGACGTCGCCGGCGACCCGGTACCAGCGCAGCCCAACCCGATCGCAGATCCGGTCGTAGGCGTGGATGTTGAGCTCGTAGGAGCGCTCGAGGCCCGCCTCGTCACGATCGAAGGAGTAGGCGTCCTTCATCGTGAACTCGCGCGTTCGCAGCACGCCGGCGCGCGGGCGCGGCTCGTCGCGACCCTTGGTCTGGAGCTGGAAGACGAGCAGCGGCAGCTCGCGGTAGGAGCGGACCTCGCGAGAGACGTGGTGCGTCACCACCTCCTCGTGAGTCATCGCGATCACGAGCGGCGACTCGCGGCGGTCGCGGAGGCGAAAGAGCTCGCCTCCCATCGTCTCGTAGCGGCCGCTTTGCTGCCACAGCTCGGCCGGGTTGAGCACCGGCATCAGCATCTCCTGAGCACCGATCGCCTCCATCTCCTGGCGGACGATCTGCTCGACCTTGCGCAGTGAGCGCAGGCCGGCGGGAAGCCAGGTCCACAGGCCCGAGCCGATCTGGCGGATCAGCCCGGCGCGGACCATCAGCCGGTGCGAGACGGCCTCGGCATCCGCGGGATCGTCGCGCAGCGTCGGCAGGAAGTACTCGGAGAGCCGGGTCATGGCCCGGCGAGCCTACTGTTCGAGCCCGTCGCGGCGACCGCGCCGCGCTGCTGGATGCGAGCCCCGGCGGAGGGTCGCGAGTTGGCCGGTCTAGCCGCTAACCCGTTCGGGTGAAGCGGCGGCCCTGGGTCGGCGAGGCATCCTCGTCGAGCTTGACGCGTCCGCGCTTGACCGGCTTGAAGTAGGGCTCGGCGCCATCGCCGGCTTCCGCGGCATCGCCGTCCGCACGCTCGTCCCCCGACCCCGGCCCCGTCGGGTCTTCCGTCGCCTGAACCGCCGCGGCCTCCATCGCCGCGATCCGCTCCGGGGTCAGCTCACCAGCATTCTCCTGCTCGATCTTGGCCAACCATTCGGCGCCCTCGGCCGCCTCCGCCTCCTCGACGTCGACCCGCCCTCCCTGGCCGACCGACTTGTCTATCTCCTCGAAGAGCGCGTCGACGAGATCATCCTGGGGCACCTTTCGAAGCGGCTTGCCATGGGCGAAGATCAGGCCTTCGTTGCGCGCCCCGGTGATCCCAAAGTCGGCGTGCGAAGCCTCGCCGATCCCGTTGACCGCACAGCCCAGCACCGCGACCTCGATCGGCTCGGCGTAGGACTCCAAGCGCTGCTCGATCTCGGCGACGACGGTGTCCATGTCGAACTGCAACCGGCCGCAGGTCGGGCAGGCGATCAGCACCGGGCCGCGCTCGCGCAGGCCGAGCGCCTTGAGGATCTCCCAGGCGACCTTGACCTCTTCCTCGGCGTGGAAGGTCGAGAGCGAGATCCGCACGGTGTCGCCGACTCCGTCGGCCAGGAGCGTGCCGAGTCCGACCGCCGACTTCAGCGAGCCGGTCCACTTCGTCCCCGCCTCGGTGATCCCGAGGTGGAGCGGATACGGGACCTTCTCGGAGAGCAGCCGGTTGGCGGCGATCGTGTTCGGCACGTTGGTCGACTTGATCGAGACCTTGAAGTTCTCGAACTCGAGCCCTTCCATCAGCTCGACGAACTCGACCGCGGCGGCTACCAGCGCCTCGACCGGAGCCTCGCGCTCGAGCGCGTGCAGGTGCTTTGGAAGCGAGCCCGAGTTGACGCCGATCCGCATCGGAACGTTCCTTGCGTTGGCCAGCACGGCGACCTCCGCCACCTTGTCGCGGCCGCCGATGTTGCCTGGGTTGAGACGGATGCAGTGAGCGCCCGCGTCGATCGCCTTCAGCGCCAGGGTGTGGTTGAAGTGGATATCGGCGATCACGGGGATCGGCGACTCGGTGACGATCGTCTTCAGCGCCACGACGTCCTTGTCGCGTGGCACGGCGACGCGGACGAGGTCGGCGCCGGCGCCGGCGACCGTGCGGATCTGCTCCATCGTCGCCTCGAGGTCGGCCGTCTCCGTCTTGGTCATCGTCTGGACCGCGACCGGGGCGCCGCCGCCGATCGGAACGCCTCCGACCCAGATCTGCCGCTTCGATGCCATGTATTGGAGGTTAGGGCTCCAGACGACCGGCTCTCAGCGCACCAGCGTGACCGCGTCGCGGTCGCACCAGGCCTCCAGCACCCAGCCGAGATGGTACGGGCGGTCGGTGCGCTCAACCTCAACCGGCCCCCCGGCCCCGATCGGCGCCCAGCCGAAGCCGAGCGCCGCGGCGGAGTTGAGCCACACCGCGGCGCGATCGCGCCGGCCGGCGCGGTTGATCGATCGGTAGAGCAGGCCGGTTTCGCGGTCGAGCATCTCCTGGCCGAGCTCGTTATTGCCCCAGATCCACTCCAGCCCCCGCAACGCGGCCTCCCGCCAGCCCGTCGAGTCGCTTGCCTCGGCGAGCTCGAACAGCGCCATCGGCGCCATCGCGTCCTGGTGGACCGAGTACAGCCGGTAGGGCTCGACGACCGTGCCGCTGCGGACGTTGTAGATCCATGGCCAGGCGCCGTCGTCGTGCTGGCAGGAGATCAGGACCTCGGCGATCCGCTCGGCCGCCCTGAGCGCGGTCGCGTGGTCCCGCAAGCGGGCGACGATCGCGAGCGCGTGGACGGCGTAGATCTGATCGGCGAAATGCGGCAGGACCGAGCGGCGGCCGAGCTCCGTATGGCGCAGCAGACCACTCTCGGTCTCCGAGCGCGAGAGCAGGTGGCCGGTCAGCTCGTCGAGCTTGCGGCGCGCCCAGCTCGACGCCCCCGCCTCGAGCGCCTCCACGCAGCCCACGGCCGCCCAGCAGAGCTCGAGGCATTCCAGCCGGTAGGGCGTGTTGCCCGCCAGCGCCGCCTCGAGGGCACTCGCCAGGTGCTCCTCGGCCTCGAGTCCCGAGCGCGCATCGGCCCACAGCAGCAGGCCGAGCTCGCCTGCCGTGAGGCCGGGGACACGGCTACGTGTGAGGATGTCCCGCTTGAGCGCGTCGAGCTCGAAGCCGGGGTCGACGCCGGCTGACCGAGCGCGGAGGCCACCGACCAGGCAGATGAGCGAGTAGCGCAGCGAGGCGCCGAGAACCACCGGACGGTTTCCACGCTCGTCCTCGTCCTCGGCGCCGACCCGCGAGCCGCGACCGAGCCGGCCGCCACTCGTTCGCTCGCCC
>JACDBR010000023.1 GCA_013694825.1 Solirubrobacterales bacterium | reverse complement strand
GCTCCCGGGCGCCCGTAGCGTCGCCTAGGCCGCGAGCGTCGTCGAGGCGGCGGGCTCGAGCGCCAGCTCGAGCACCTCGCCCACGGTCATCACCGGGTGGAAGCGAAGCTGCCCGCGGACCTCCTCGGAAACGTCGTCGAGGTCGCCGCGGTTTCGCTCCGGGATGATCACGTCGGTCAGTCCGGCGGCGTGCGCGGCCAGCACCTTCTGCTTCAGGCCCCCGATCGGCAGCACCCGGCCCTGCAACGTGACCTCCCCGGTCATCCCGACCGTGTGCTTGACGGGCCGCCCGCTCAGCAGCGAGGTAAGCGCCGTCGTCATCGTGATCCCGGCGCTCGGGCCGTCCTTGGGGATCGCCCCGGCGGGGACGTGGAGGTGGAACTCGCGCTCGTCGAAGCCGCTCGAGTCGATGTCGAGCTCCTCGGCGTGGCCGCGCACGTAGGAGAGCGCGATCTGCGCCGATTCGCGCATCACGTCTCCGAGCTGGCCGGTCAGCAGCAGACCGTCCTTGCCCTTCCCCTGCATCCCGGCCGCCTCGATGAACAGCACCTCGCCACCGGCTCCGGTGACCGAGAGGCCCGTCGCGACCCCGGGAACCGCGGTTCGCTCCGCCGCCTCCTGGAAGAAGCGCTGCCTGCCGAGCGCGTCACGAATCGCCTTGCGGTCGATCTCGACCGGTGGCGTCGCCTCACCGGAGGCGATGGCGGTCGCGGTCTTTCGCAGCAGCTTGCCGAGCTCGCGCTCTAAGTTGCGGACGCCCGCCTCGCGCGTGTACTCGGTGATCACCTCGCCCAGCAGCGAGTCGGCGAGCTCGACCTCGTCGGGGCGCAGGCCGTTTCGCTCACGCTGGCGGGGCCACAGGTAGCCGCGGGCGATCGCGACCTTCTCGTCGGTCGTGTAGCCGTCGAATCGCACTACCTCCATGCGGTCGAGGAGCGGCGCTGGAATCGTCTCGGCCATGTTGGCGGTGGCGATGAACAACACCCCCGAGAGGTCGAGCTCAACGTCGAGGTAGTGGTCGCGGAACGAGTGGTTCTGCGCCGGATCGAGCACCTCGAGCAATGCCGAGCTCGGGTCGCCGCGCCAGTCGGCGCCGACCTTGTCGACCTCGTCGAGCATGATCACCGGATTCATCGTCCCCGCGTCGCGCAGCGCCCGCACCAGGCGGCCGGGCATCGCGCCGATGTAGGTGCGGCGATGGCCGCGGATCTCGGCCTCGTCGCGGACGCCGCCGAGCGACATGCGCACGAACTCGCGTCCCGTCGCGCGGGCGATCGACTCGCCGATCGAGGTCTTGCCGGTGCCAGGAGGGCCGATCAGGGTCAGGATCGCGCCCGAGCGCTTGTCGTCGGGGAGCTCGCGCTCCTTGCGCAGCTTGCGCACGGCGATGTACTCGGTTATGCGCTGCTTGACGTCGTCGAGGCCGGCGTGGTCGTCGTCGAGCACCTCGCGGGCGCCGACGGGGTCGAGCTTCTCATCGGAGCGCTCGCCCCACGGCACGGAGACGAGCCAGTCGAGGTAGGTGCGGATCATCGAGCTCTCGCCCGATGCCTCGCCGCTTCGCTCGAGCCTCGAGAGCTCGCGCTCGGCCTGCTCGGCGACCTCGTCCGGCATCCCGGACTCCTCGATCTTCTTGCGGTACTCCTCGACCGCCGAGCCCTCATCCTCGCCGAGCTCCTTGCGGATCGACTCCATCTGCTTGCGCAGGAAGTACTCGCGCTGCTGGCGCTCTGCGCCGTCCTCGACGTCCTCGCGGATCCGCTGGCGCACCTGCTGCTCGGCGAGCCTCTCGCGCTGCATCGCGATCGCCTTTTGAAGCCGCTCGGGCACGTCGAGCGTCTCGAGGATCTCGCGCTTTTGCTCGAAGCTCAGGTCGGGGGAGAAGCCCGCCGTGTCGGCGAGCTGGCCGGGCGCCGTGATCGAGCGCAGGAAGGCGCTGATCCGGCGGTCGGCGCCGCGGATCTCGAGGATCTCCTCGACCACGGCGCGGTACTCGCTGACCAGTTCGCGGATTTCCGGGTCGCTGGGCTCCGGGTCGGTGTGCTGGCGCACCTCGACCCGCAGGCGGCCGTCGGAGTCGGTGTGCGCCGCGCCGGCGATGCCGCGGTGGAGGCCGGTCAGCGTGACCGCGCTCCCGCCGCCGGGGAGGCGAACGCGGTCGCCGACCTCGGCCACGGTGCCGACGTCGGCGAACTCACGCTCGTGGCGCGGGACCACGAGGACGTGCTCCTCGGCCTCGTCGATCTCGATGGCGAGCGTCGCCGACATGCCGGGGAAGACGATCGAGTCGTCGATCGGCAGCAGAAGAAGTGATTCGGGCGATTCCATTGGGACTCCTTCGAGATGTCTTTAGGAGACGGTTCGTCAAGCTCGGCTTCGGAGCTCCGCCGTAAGTATAAGCACCAACAGTGGTAGTTACAAACTATTGGCATCTACCTGTGCTTTCGGCTAGGGTGACGGTGCATGGCGCGAAGAATCGAGCTCACAGAGGTCACGATCGCCTCACCCCGAAGGCCGCCCCAGCGGCGCCCGGCCGCCGCGGCTGACGCACCCCCCGGCACCTCGAAGCGTCCGGTCTCGGGTAGCGGGCTGCTCTTCAGCCGGCTCGCCCGCGCCTCGGGCCGCGCCCTTGCCCGGGCGCTCGAGCCGCTCGGCCTGCGCCCGCCGGAGTTCGGAGTCCTCCACTAC
>JACDBR010000021.1 GCA_013694825.1 Solirubrobacterales bacterium | reverse complement strand
CTACTAGGCAACCCGACGGGCTTGACTTCAAGTCTGCGCATGAAAGAGGTCTGGCGGACCTCGATGCCCAGCACCGTGCTGATGCCGCCCGCGTTCGTCGCCGCCTCGGCGGTGACCGATGACCTTCAATGACCTTCAGCGCGGGGGAGCAGCTCCGAAACCGCGCTGGACGCCCCCCGCCTGCCCCTCCCGCGCCTTGGCTTCCGCAGCGCGGGCGGGCGGGCGACGGGGGTCACGCCGCTACGTCTGCCGGGGGTGAATCGTGGCACCGCGGGCGCCTCGTCGGTCACGCGAGGCCCCCTTCGGTTGTAAAACTACACGTTTTGTCGAGGTTTTCTTCACAGGCAGCCCCCTACGCGGTCCCGCTGGGCGTCGACCGGGCCCCCCGCCACGTGCTGAGGCCGGCAGGGACCATCCCCGAGCCAGCTCCAGCCATAGCGCCAGACCCGTACATTGTCCGAGGCAGCCTCAAGCGCTACCCCAACCCGCGGATCGAGGCCGAGAGCCATTACTACAACGCGGCCAACACGAAGCTCCGCGACCTGGGGCTGGCGCCGCATCATCTCGGCGAAGAGCTGGTGCGCTCGATGCTCGGGGTGATCGAGCGACACCGCGAGCGGGTGATCCCGCGGGCGATCTTGCCGCGCACCACCTGGCGGCCGGGCGAGCTCAGCGGCGAGTTGAGCGCCCCGCGCACCTAGCGGAGCGGACTTCGTCCCGCCGGTGGCTCGGGATCGGCTCGTCGACGAGGGCTCATCGAACCTGCAGCGAGCCCGCGCCGATCACCCGGTCGCGTGCTCCGAGACGGGGTCGGGCTCGGAGCCGCGCTTCAGGGCCGGGCCCGAGCTGACCGCCGAGCGGATCAGCGATTCGCACAGCAGGCCGACGAGCGTCCCGCCGACGATGATCAGCCCAGCGAGCTCGACTCCTTCCTCGAGCGCGATTCGCAGCTCGTTCGACCAGTCGGCCCCGCTCTCCGCCGCAGCCCTGGTCGGCGCTCCGAATACCTCCAGGACGACCGCGACGACGAGCAGCGACAAGCCGAGCCGGAGCTGTCGTGCGGGCTTGGCTGACAGCTCGCCAACCAGCAACCAGCCGACGATCAGGGTTCCCAGGAGCAGGGGAGCAAAGAGCAGCAGCTCAGCGCCCTCCGCGATCGCGTCGGGCAGATCCAGTCCATCGGCGAGCCGGCCCCCGAGTCGTTCGTGCAGGCGCACGAGATCGTCGAAGGAGATCAGCGCCAGTGCGGCGGCCATCAGCCCGAGCTTGACTCGGTGTGCCTCAAGGAGCAGCGCGTGCAGGGTCGCGGCCAGAGCGCCAGCGAAGGCGGCGACCGTGCTCGCCCAGGTGAAGCTGTTGCCCTCCTGCCTGGCGTCGAGCTCGCTGATCGAGCCGTCGAATGCAAGCTCGTTGAGAAGGTGGCCGGCGATGACCACGATCGCGCTAGCGATCGCCAGGCTGGTCGTGATCGCGGCCAGCCGCGTGCCCGTCTCGCGGCGAGCCGGGGTCCATCCCCGGGTACATCCGCGAAGATCCTGCGGCGGTCCCGGTGATACGCCCTGGCGGGCTCGTCGTGCGCCCGATTTGCTAACCACTTGCTAACCAACGCATGAGAATCGAATGCAGATCATCAGTAACCCCGTGAGCGGCGAGCGGATCGAGTTCCTCCGCACCTCCGCCGACACCGACGGCGCGCTGCTCGAGTTCGAGCTCGAGCTGGCCCCCGACGGACAGGTGCCCGGTGCTCACGTGCACCCCGAGCAGGAGGAGCGCTTCGAGGTGCTCGAGGGGAGGATGAGATTCCGCCGCGGCCTGCGTACGATCGTCGCCGAGGCCGGCGACTCGGTCGTCGTCCCCGCCGGTCGCATGCACAAGTTCTCCAACGGCGGCGACGCTCCGGCCCGCGTCCGTGTCGAGGTCGTCCCGGCGCTCGACATGGAAGAGCTTCTGCGCACCACGACCGAGCTCGCCCACGAGGGCAACGTCCTCAGCTCGGGCATGCCCAAGCCGCTGCACCTGGCGCTGTTCGTGAAGCGCTTCCGCCGCGAGGTCCGCGCCCCGTTCCCGCCCGCCTGGATCGTCGCCGGCCTGCTGGCGCCGCTCGCCGCCCTGGCCCGCCGCCTCGGCTATGCCGAGCGCTATCTGCCTCGGCGCCCAGCCCTCGCGTGACCATCAGCGCTGAAGCCCAGGCCGGAGCCCGCCGCAGCGGCGGGCTCCGCCCACGCTACGAAAGACCGCAGGATCATTCAATGAACGCATCATCCATTGATCGGCTAAAGTACCCGGCCATCATGGCCGATGAAACCCGCCCGGATCCTCGGGCCCGGCGCGGACCTCCGCTTCAAGCCCGCACCGCACGTCTACTGAGCCAAGCCGGGAGAATGCAATCGGGGCGCTTCGCCGCCGGCCTTCAACCCCATGGGCTGCGGGCCAAGCAGTTCGTCCTGCTCAACCTCGTCGATCTCGCCGACGGTCCCTCCCAGCATGAGCTCGGGCGCCGGCTCGGGCTGGACCCCAGCGGCCTCGTGGCGACCATCGACGAGCTCGAGGCCCGCGAGCTCCTCGAGCG
>JACDBR010000299.1 GCA_013694825.1 Solirubrobacterales bacterium | reverse complement strand
GGCGTGACCCGCGCCGTCTCGACCTTGGACTGGCGCCGCCCGAGCGGACGTGAGTTGGTGATCGCCGGCGGCCGCGTGGTCGATCCGCGCTCCGGGCTCGACGAGCCTCGCGACGTCGTCGTGCGCGCCGGCAGGATCGCCGAGCTGGCCGAGCGCGGTGGCGCCGAGCTTCCCGGGGCCGAGCTGATCGATGCCGACGGCCTGCTGGTGCTGCCCGCCTTCTTCGACCCTCACGTCCATCTGCGAACCCCGGGCCGCGAGGACGAGGAGGACCCCGAGACGGGCGGGCGCGCCGCGGCCGCCGGCGGCTACTGCGGCATCCTCGCGATGGCCAACACCGAGCCCGTGGTCGATACCGCAGCCGACGTGCTCGCGCTTCGTGAGCGCGCCGGCGCCGAGTCGTGCGTTCCGATCGGCTTCCTGGCCAGCGTGACCCGCGGCATGGCGGGCGCGGAGCTGACCGAGATGGTCGAGCTCGGCGAGGTCGGCGCCGTCGGGTTCTCCGACGACGGGCTGCCGATCCGAAGCGCCCGCGTTATGCGTCGAGCGCTTTCCTACCAACACCTCGCCGGTCGCCAGATCGCGCTCCACGAGGAGGATCCCGAGCTCTCCGAAGGCGGCTCGATGCACGAGGGTGAGGTCTCGGCAGAGCTCGGAATCGGCGGCATACCACCGGTCTCGGAGTCATCGATGATCGCCCGCGACGCAGCGCTGGCGGCCTACGAAGAGGCGCGGATCCACGTCCAGCACCTATCGGCGCGCAGCTCGGTCGAGGCGGTCGAGCAGGCGAGGGCG
The DNA here is from genome assembly GCA_013694825.1 of Solirubrobacterales bacterium. Lineage (GTDB taxonomy): Bacteria > Actinomycetota > Thermoleophilia > Solirubrobacterales > 70-9 > JACDBR01. Next base: position 2,203 of record JACDBR010000299.1, on the reverse strand, counting down.
TCGGGCGTCGAGATCACCTGCGAGGCGACGCCGCACCACCTCGTGCTGACCGACGAGCAGGTCCGCAGCCTCGACGCGAGCTTCAAGATGAATCCCCCGCTTCGAAGCGAGGACGACCGCCAAGCGCTGATCGCCGCGCTGAGGAGCGGCACGATCGACACGATCGCCACCGACCACGCGCCGCACGCGGCCGACGAGAAGGAGGTGCCGTTCGAGCAGGCGGCGATGGGGGTCACCGGCCTCGAGACGGCCTTCGCGGTGCTCCACACCGAGCTGGTCTTGCCGGGCGTGCTCTCGCTCGAGCTGATAGTCGAGCGGATGAGCGCCGGCGCGCGAGCGTTCGGCTTCGAGCAGCCGCGGATCGCCCCCGACGCGGAGGCCAACCTGGTGCTGTTCGACCCCGCGGCGCGTTGGAGGGCCGGCGCCGACGGCTGGGAGAGTCGCTCCCAGAACTCCTGCTTCGCCGGCCGCGAGCTGACCGGCCGAGTCCAGATGACCGTGGCCGCCGGCGGGGTCGCCTTCCGCCGCCGCAGCTTCGCCCTCGGGGTCGCCGCTTGAGCGCCGCGCGGGCCGATGGCCCCGGCTACGTCCTGCTCGAGGACGGCAGCCGCTTCGACGGCCTGCTGTGTGCCGCCGAGCCCTCCGACGGCAGGCTCGGCGAGGTTGTCTTCAACACCTCGATGACGGGCTATCAGGAGGCGGTCACCGATCCTTCCTACGCCGGTCAGGCGCTCGTCTTCACGTACCCGATGATCGGCAATTACGGCGTCTCCGCCCGGGCGATGGAGTCGAGCTCCGTCCACGCGCGGGGCGTCGTGATGCGGGAGGCGCGCAACTCGACCGACGCCGCCGCGGCCGAGGGCGGCTGGCTGGATTGGCTCGCCGAGCACGACGTCCCCGCGATCACCGGCGTCGACACGCGCTCGCTCGTCCGCCATATCCGCGACCGCGGCGCTATGCGCGGCGGCGTTTTCGACGCCGAAACCACCGATTCCGAGGCCCTGTCGCGGATCGAGGCGGAGCCGCCGATGAACGGGGCCAACCTGGCGGCGGGGGTCTCGCCGCGCGAGCCGATCGAGCACGGCGGCGAGGGCCCGCACGTGGTCGCGATCGACACCGGGATCAAGCAGAGCATCGTTCGTCGCTTCACGATCCGGGGGTGCCGGGTCACCCTGCTGCCCTGCGAGACGAGCGCCGAGGCGGTTCTGGCCCACGATCCGGACCTCGTCTTCCTCGCCAACGGCCCGGGCGACCCGGCGGCGCTCGGCCACGTGGTCGAGACGGTGCGCGCGGTGATCGGACGCCGGCCGGTCGTCGGCATCTGCCTCGGCCATCAGCTGCTCTGCCGTGCCATCGGCCTCGAGACCTTCAAGCTCGCCTTCGGGCACCGCGGCGCCAACCATCCCGTCAAGGAGCTCGAGTCGGGGCGGATCGAGATCACCTCGCAGAACCACGGCTTCGCCGTCCGCCCGCCAGGCGGTGGCGAGCGGATCGACACCGACCGTCCGGTGCGCTGGGAGACCGACTTCGGCGCCGCCGAGCTGAACCACCTCAACCTCTACGACCGCACGGTCGAGGGCCTCGTCCTGCGCGACGTCCCCGGCGCGACCGTTCAGTACCACCCCGAGGCGGGTCCGGGACCGCGCGATGCCGAGCACCTGTTCGACCGCTTCGTGGAGCTGGCGGCGTGATCGTGGTGTGGCCGCTGCCGGAGACCCTCGTCTAGCGATGCCTCGCCGCGACGACATCAGCCGGATCTTGCTGCTCGGCTCGGGCCCGATCGTGATCGGCCAGGCGGCTGAGTTCGACTACTCGGGCGTCCAGGCGTGCCGGGTGCTGCGCGACGACGGCTACGAGGTCGTGCTGGTCAACTCCAACCCGGCGACGATCATGACCGACCCGGAGTTCGCCGACCGCACCTACGTCGAGCCGCTCAACCCGGCCAGCGTCGAGGCGATCATCGAGCGCGAACGTCCCGATGCGCTGCTGCCGACGCTCGGCGGCCAGACGGCGCTGAACCTCGCCAAGGCGCTCCACGACGACGGCGTGCTGGAGCGCTACGGGGTCGAGCTGATCGGCGCCGACTACGAGGCGATCCACCGCGCCGAGGACCGCGACGCATTTCGGCGCACGATGGCGGCGGCGGGACTCCGGGTCCCGTTGTCGGAGATCGTCGAGTCGATCGGCGAGGCCGAGCGTGGGC
>JACDBR010000298.1 GCA_013694825.1 Solirubrobacterales bacterium | reverse complement strand
GCCGTCGCCTCGCCGAGCCCTGACGCTCCGCCGACCACCAGCGCTGCCTGTCCGTCGGTCTTCATCGCGGCGGCACTCTAGCCGCATCCGGAACGCCGCGTTTCCACAATCAGAGCGCTCCGAGGAGCCCACGGATCGGCGCCGCGGGTGAGCCGTCCGAGCGGGAACTTCACAGGCCGGCGATGGCAGCCGGGTAGGGTCGGCGGATCGAGTCCTCGGTGCGGGCTAACGCTAAGCATTGGATCTCCGACCGCCTCGCGGAGGCGCGCCAGCGGACCTTGGAGCTACTCGCTCCGCTCGACGAGGTTCAGACGCAGAGGATCTACGCTCCGATCCTCAGCCCGCTGATCTGGGACCTCGGTCACATCGCCTCCTTCGAGGACCTCTGGCTGGTCCAGCAGATCGGTGGGCGCGGGCCGCTTCGCGGCGAGCTCGGCGCGCTCTATGACGCGATCGAGCAACCCCGGCCGGAGCGCGGGGAGCTTCCGATTCTCTCCGGCGAGGAGCTGCGTGTGTATCTCGACGCGGTCCGGGAGCGCACATACGAGGTTCTCGAGGAGGTCTCCTTCGACGACTCGAATCCGCTGCTCCAGGGCGGCTTCGTCTACGAGCTGCTGCTCGCCCACGAGCACCAGCACAACGAGACGATGCTTCAGACCATCCAGATGACCGAGCGCTACGAGCCGGTTCGCACCTATCCGGCACCGGAGGCTCGCCGCCCCTCCGCGGGCCCGGAGATGGTCGCCCACCCCGGCGGCGAGGTCGAGATCGGCGCCGGGCCCCAAGGCTTCGCATATGACAACGAGCGAGATCGCCACGCGGTCGTTGTCGGGTCGTTCGAGCTCGATCGCCTGCCGGTGACCAACGAGGCCTACGCCGCGTTCGTCGAGGACACGGGAGCAGAGCCGCCGATGTACTGGAGCCGCGACGGTTCCGGCGGCTGGGTGCGCACGACGATGGGGCGGACTCGCGAGCTCGTCGCCTCCGAGCCCGTCGTCCACGTCGACTTCCATCAAGCCTCGGCGTTCGCCGAGTGGGCGGGAAAGCGTCTGCCAAGCGAACTCGAATGGGAGGCGGCGGCGCGCGGGGCCGATCCCGGGGAGGGCAACCTCGATCAGCTCTCGTTCGGAGCCCAGTCGCCCGGGCTGCGCCCCGCCGGCGCCAGCCATTGCGGCGCGCTCGGGATGCTCGGAGACGTTTGGGAGTGGACGTCCAGCGAGTTCCGTGCCTACCCGGGATTCCGCGCCTTCCCCTACCCCGAGTACTCGGAGGTCTGCTTCGGCCCCGCCCACCGGGTCCTGCGCGGCGGCTCGTGGGCGACGCGGCGCAACCTGGTCCGCTCCAGCCTTCGCAACTGGGATCTGCCAGGGCGGCGCCAGATCTTCGCCGGCATCCGCTGCGCCCGGGACGTCTAGTCAAGCCGATGGACAACCCCGTGACGGTCGAGAGCGAGCCTGGCGAGCGGGTCTCGATCGAGGTCCACCTGCCGGGGCGGGGCTGGCTGGCCGGCCTGGCAGACGACGTTCGCGAGGGGCTCTCGGCGCCGTTCAAGGAGCTGCCCTCGAAGCTCTTCTACGACGAGCGCGGATCGCAGCTCTTCGAACGCATCACCGAGCTCGCCGATTACTACCCCGCCCGTGCCGAGCGCCGCATCCTGACCGATCGCGCGGCAGAGATCGTCGCAGCAGCGGAGCCGCGGACGCTGATCGAGCTCGGCTCCGGGGCGTCGGCGAAGACTCGCACGCTGCTCGACGCGATCGCGGCCGCGGGGCGCCTGGAGACCTACGTTCCGGTCGACATCTCCGAGCAGATCCTGCGTCGCGCCGCCGAGGAGCTGATCGACGAGTACGAGCAGCTTCGCGTCCACGGCGTGGTCTGCGACTACGAGACCCACCTCGAGCGGATCCCACGCGAGGAGGGCGCGGTGATCGCCTTTCTCGGCGGCACGATCGGCAACTTCCGGCCCGGTCCGCGGCGCTCCTTCCTGGCGCGAGTCGCGACCCTGATGTACCCGGGCGACACGCTGCTGCTCGGCACCGACCTGGTCAAGGACCGCGAGCGCCTCGAGCTTGCCTACAACGACCGCGAGGGCATAACCGCGGAGTTCAACAAGAACATCCTCAACGTCTTAAACCGCGAGCTCGGCGCCGACTTCGACCCCGACGGCTTCGAGCACGTCGCCTTCTGGGACCCACAGAACGAGTGGATCGACAGTCGCCTGCGCTCGTTGCGCTCCCAGAGCGTCGACGTGCCAGGTCTCGATCTCGGCGTCGGCTTCTCGGCGCGCGAGGAGATGCGCACGGAGATCTCGGCCAAGTTCACCCGCGAGCGCGTCGAGGAGAGCTTCGCCGACGCCGGGCTCGAGCTCGCCGAGTGGTGGACCGATCCCGAGGGCCTCTACGCCCTCTCCCTGGCTCGCCCGGCCGGCTAGATGGGTGCTCCGGGCCGGCCCACGTCATATAGGCTCGCCACGGGATGAGGGTCGAACGGGCGGGGCGCTGGGAGATCGTCGGGATAGTCGCGGGAGCGGTCATCATCGCTTCGCTCCTGCTGCTGCCGTGGTTCACGCTCTCCGACGTGCCGACGCGCGACGAGCAGCGGGCCTGGATCTGCGGCACCGGCGAGCTCACCTGCGTCGGCTTCGACACCTTTCCGATCCTGCGCTGGCTGTTGATCGCGGGGGCGCTCGCACCGCTGATCCTCACCTACATCCTGCTGCGCAAGCACAAGCTCTCCTGGGCTCCCGGCGAGATGACGATGATCGTCGGCTTCACGGCGACCGTCCTGATCGCCTACAACGGCCTGATCCAGCGCCCGGCGCCCGAGAGCGGCTTCGAATACGGTACGACGATCGAGTACGGCTATTACATAGCCCTCGGCGGGGCTATCGCGATCAGCGTCTCCGGCTATCTGCGCTCGCTCGACAGCGGCGGCCGCCAGGGTCGTAAGGCGCCCGGAACGGTTTGACCGCGGCGGCCCCGGACCCCGACGCCGCGCCGGACAGCGTCCTCTCCCACGACGGCCGGGAGAGCTTCCTCCCGGACCGCAACCTGGCGATGGAGCTCGTCCGGGTGACCGAGGCCGCCGCTCTGGCCGCCGGTCGCTGGGTAGGCCGCGGCGACAAGGAGGCCGCCGACAAAGCCGCCGTCGACGCTATGCGCCTGCTGCTCGACACGGTGCCGATGGACGGCCTGGTGGTGATCGGTGAGGGCGAGAAGGACGAGGCGCCGATGCTCTACAACGGCGAGCGGATCGGCGACGGCAGCCCTCCTGAGGTCGACATTGCGGTCGACCCGCTCGAGGGCACCTCGCTCTGCGCACGGGGGGAGCCTTCCGCGCTCGCGGTGATCGCGCTCGCCGAGCGAGGCACGATGTTCGATCCCGGTCCCTGCTTCTACATGGAGAAGATCGCCGGCGGCCCCCGGATCGCCGACCTGCTGACCCTCGACGAGCCACTGGTCGACGTCGTGCGCAAGGTCGCCGAGCGTAAGGGCAGCGGGCTCGGCGACGTGACCGTGATGATGCTCAACCGCCCACGCCACCAGGAGGCGATGGACGCGGTGCGCGAGGCCGGGGGCGCGGTCCGCCTGATCAGCGACGGCGACGTCTCGGCGGCGCTGTTCGCGGTCCGCGAGGGGACTCACGTCGACTTGCTGTGGGGGATCGGCGGCACTCCCGAGGGCGTGCTCTCGGCGGCGGCGATCAAGTGCCTCGGCGGCGCGATACTGGGCCGCTTGTGGCCGCGCGATGACGAGGAGCGCCGAGTGGTCACGGAGGCCGGATACGACCTCGACGAGATCCTCGACGCCGACCGCTTGATCTCGGGCTCGGATGTCTTCTTCGCCGCCACCGGCGTGACCGACGGCGACCTGCTCCAGGGAGCTCGCTACTCGGAGGGCCACGCGACCACCGAGTCGCTGGTCATGCGCTCGCGCTCGGGCACGGTGCGCACCGTCCAGGCGCGTCACGACCGCCCGAAGCTGCGCGAGATCGTCGGCGAGCGCTACGGCTGAGTGGCCCGCTTGGGATCACGCACGTCTCGTGCAGCTTAGTTGCACATGATGTGACAGATTGGGCGGAAGCGGGTAGTGGATTGGGATGAGCGGCGCGACAGAAACCCGGAGCTCTTCCGCTACGGACGCCGCCGGCGCTGAAACCGGCCGGATCCTGGTGGCCGGCGCGACCGGCTACGTCGGTCGCCTGCTCTCGCTCCGGCTCGCGGCGAGCGAGCGCCCGGTGCGCTGCCTCGTCCGTGACCGCGAGCGTGCTCGCGATCTCGAGCAGGCGGGCTGCGAGCTGGTCGAGGGCAACGTGCTCGAGCCCGAGACGCTGGGCCCGGCGCTCGACGGGGTCGAGGTCGCCTACTACCTCGTCCACTCGATGGGACGGGGTGCCGAGGATGACGACTTCGTCACTCGCGATCGCAAGGGCGCCGAGCACTTCGGCTCCGCCGCAGCGGCCGCCGGCGTCGGCCAGATCATCTACATGGGCGGTCTCGGCCTCGGCGATTCGAAGCATTTGAAGTCTCGCCACGAGACCGCGAAGCAGCTAGAGCGAAGCGGGGTGCCGCTGACGTACTTCCGCGCCGCGGCGGTGATCGGTGGCGGGAGCGAGTCCTTCCTCACCGTCATGTACCTCGTCAAGCGCCTGCCCGCGATGGTCACGCCGAAGTGGACGACGACGAAGACGCAGCCGATCGCGATCGGCTGCGTGCTCGACTTCCTCGCTCGAGCGCCCGAGATCGGCGCTGCCCGGGGGGCCGAGATCGAGATCGGTGGCCCCACGGTCACCACTTACGGCGGGATGATGGACGACCTCGCCGGTGTGATGGGCAAGCGAAAGCCGCTGCGGATTTCCGTGCCGATGCTCTCGCCGGGCCTCTCAGCGCGCTGGATCGGGCTCGTGACGCCGGTAGACGCCGACGTTGCGAAGCCGTTGATCGCGGGGCTCACCGTCGAGACGGTGGTCGGCGATCCGGAGCCGATGCGGATGTTCGGCCTCAGTCCCCGACCGCTCGAGCAGGCGATGCGCGAAGCGCTCGAGGAGGCGCACCTGTAGGCGACGCCGAGCCCGGCTCAGCTCGTCGCGCTCGACGAGCGGGCGGCCACCCGTGCCAGGTTGCGGTTGAGCGCCCAGACGGCCGGCGCATAGGCCGCGGCCGCCAGACGTCCGGCGAGGCCGCGGGAGTGGACTTCGATCACGGACAGGCAGCCGCTTGGGGCGGGCTCGACTGCGTGGGTCAGTTCAAGCGGCCCCACCCGCCAGGTCCACGAGCGCCCCGGCACCACTCCGAGCACGGTCGCGGGCACGATCTCGAAGCCAATCAGGCTTGCTCGGCCGCGCTTGCCCTCGGTGACCTCGGGTGAGCCCAATCCGCTTGCCCCGCGGACGTGTGGCGCCCACTCGCGCCAGCGATCCGGTCGCGCCAGCAGGCTCCACAGCTCTTCTCGTGGCGCCTCGCACGGCGCCTCGAAGCGCACGCTCAGGCCTCGACGTCGCGGCGGTCCGGCGGGCTCTGCGGGCTCAATCGGCTCTGCGGGGTCGGCGGGATCGCGAAGCGCGCCGACCGGCGAGGGCGGCAGATCGAGCCGGGCCAGCGAGCGCAGGAAGCCCCGAGTCACGAGCTCGTGGATCTTGAGCTGGGTGAAGGTGTAGACGAAGACCCCGATCCTGGCGAAGATCCCCGAGCCGCGCAGGAAGGGATAGAAGTTGCTGACCTCGGCACGCAGATGCACGCGGCGGGTTTCGGCCCGGCGGCCGGGGCCGACCTGGCGAATCGTCAACCTCAGGTAGCCGCGCCCGCGTCCCGCTCTCGCGACCAGCAGCCCCTTCTCGATCCGCCAGGTGACCTGACCGAGCCCAGCGGTGACGTATTCAGGCCGCCGGAATCTGAGCAACGGCAGGCGCTCGCTCAGCAGCACGATCGTCCGCGAGTGGGGGTGGTAGACGATTCTCAGCATCCCGAGCGACGTGCGTCGTAGCCAGCGCCAGTAGGAGTGGGCGAGGCGCTCGAGGTACTCGGGCTTCCAGAGCTGCTCCAGAACATCGAGCGGCAGATCGGCCTCGGCCTCCTGGTAGGAGGCGACGGGGCCGCGCGGTGAGATCGAGCTCGAAGTTGGGCTCGGCAGCAGCGTCACCTCCAGTGGCTTGCTTCGCTTCGAGACGCTCACGGCCGCCATCCTGGGATTCGCACGGTTCCCGTGTCCTTGAGCTCGTAGCGCAGGGCGTTGATCACCGCGCCGGCCATCAGCGAGAGGCTGACGAGGTAGAACCACAGCAACGCGATCAGGATGAACCCGAGCGCTCCTCCGACCTTGTCGATCCCCGAGACCTTGGTCAGATAGAAGGGGAAGATCGCGTTCGCCAGGCCGGTCGTCAGGGTCACGAAGAGCGCCCCAGGCCAGATCCCGTGCCACGGCACGTGACCCTTGGGCACCAGATAGAAGATCAGCGCGCAGACCAGGAAGGTGATCGTCAGCGCCGCCAGCAGCACGGCGAGATTGTCGAGCCAGGAGATCGCGGATAGGCCGAACGGGAGGTCGTTGCGGCCGGCGATCAGCAGGCCCTCGGCGATCGGCACCACGACGCTCGCCGCGAGGAAGATCGTGACCACGACCAGCATCACGAGAGCGAAGCGCTTCTGGGCCAGCCAGGAGCGGCACTCGACGTGGTAGATGCGGCAGAACGACGTGTCCATGGCGCCCCAGAACGACGTCCCGATCCAGATCGCGCCGATCGCCGCCAGCACCCCGATCGTGGTCGAGTTGGATTGAATCCTGGCCAGCGCGCACGCGAGCTCATCTTGCTCGACCGCGGGAAAGATCCCTTGAAGATCGTTCAGGACCGCCAACTCGACGTCGGGATTCGAGATCACCTGTCCGAAAACGAACAAGACCAGCAGGGCGAATGGGAACAGCGCGAGCGCGAGGTTGTAGGCGACCATCGCCGCCAGGCCGGTGATGTTCTCGCGGTAGGCACGCTCCCAGAAGGCGCGCAACCAATGACGGCGCCTGCTGGGACGAGCGGGGCCGGCCTCGCCCGGCGCTGACCCCGTGCTCACTTCCGCTCGACTGCCCCCCGGACGGCTCCGAGCGCCCTCGTCGCGAGCTTGACGCCGAGCGTTGCCGCCTCGGCGGCGGCCGCCACGCCAGCCCAGGCGAGCCCCTCGACGCTGCTTCGAGAGTTGCTGGGAGGCGGCTCGCCGCCTCCGGAGCCGACCGAGCGCACGTCGGGCTCGGGTCGGCGTGAGGTCTCGGCGGGCTTGCGCCGTCTCGCACCGGCCGGCTTCTTCTTGCCGCCGGCAGCGGCAGGCTTCTTGCTGGCCTTCCTGGTCGACGCGGTCCCGGCCGCGCTGCGCGTTGCCTTCGATCCGGTAGCCGTGCGCGTGGTCCTGGCCGCCGAGCCCCGCTTGCCCGCGGCG
>JACDBR010000284.1 GCA_013694825.1 Solirubrobacterales bacterium | reverse complement strand
TCGGCGCCTCGCCCTCGCCGGAGAAGGCGGTGAGCGCATCAAGCGCGCCGATCCGCAGCCCAACGAGGTGCGGCGGCGGGGCGATCTGCGAGGCGTACCCCGTGCCGCGCGAGGGATAGAGGCGAACGCGGCGCGGGTGCAGGTAGGCCTCGAGCCCACGCGCCAGGTCGCGGGCGCCGACGTCATCGGGGGCGACGATCAGGGCGGCGCGTCCGGCGAGGGCGTCCGCGCTGTCGAGCAGCGTTGCGAGCAGGAAGGGCCGAAGCGACGGCGAGATCCTGGCCTCGACCGCCGCCGACGGCGCGCGCACCTCCGACGCGAGGTGCGAGAACGCCTCGTCTTGCTCGGCGATCTGAAGCAGGGGGCGAAGCATCGAGGCTCGGAACTTGTTCGGGTGCGGACACGGCAAGCGACCGAGTAACCCGGCCGTAACCCGATTCTACCGCCCGCCTCGCGGGCATTTGATTACCATATGGTCATGGCGCGCAAGCAGACCCTCGTCCAGCTCAGCGACGAGTTGATCGCCGCGCTCGACCGCGAGGCCGCACGCCGTGGCGTCTCGCGCTCGGCGCTGATCCGCGAGGCCGTCGAGAGCCACCTAAACAACGCGATCGAGGCCGAGATCGACCGCAAGATCGTGGCCGCCTACACGCGCGTACCGCAGACGAGCGAGGAGCTCGAATGGGCGAGCGCGCAGGCGCTACAGGCGATCAGGGAGGAGCCCTGGTGACGCACGGCGAGGTTTGGTGGCTGGAGCACCCCGAGATCGGCCGTCGACCGGCATGCGTTCTGACCCGCAGCAACGCGGTCCCCGTCTTGCAGCAGGTGGTGGTGGCGCTGGCGACCACGCGCATCCGCGGCATCGATACCGAGGTCGCGCTCGATCGGAGCGACGGCATGCCCCGCGACTGCGTGCTGACGTTGGACAACCTCTGGACCGTTCCGAAGACCCTCCTCACCGAGAAAATCCTCACGCTCTCGCCGACGCGCGCGCAGGAGCTGTGCCGAGCGCTTCGAATCGCGACCGCTTGCTGAGAATCTCCCGAGTCGAAGCAGATCGAGCGATCCTCTTGCTCCGCTCAGCGATCAGTCGCGCGGCTGTATGCGAGCTCAGGTCGCCCAGGGGCTGCCCTGTTCGTTGGCGGGTCCGTCAGTCGCCGATCACCAGCGCGCTGATCTGGTTGTTGAGGTAAGCCACGTCGCCATCCGTCTCGGTGCATCTGAGCGCGAACTGGGGGCTGCCCGCCGGGACGGAATCGATCACACCCGTGATCGTCAATCCGATCTTCCCACTGTGTTGGGCCGCGGCGTCGGCCTGGAGCTCGTACGAGCCCGTGTAAAGCCCCGGTACGGCTACGCCGTCAACGACGATCTGGCAACCACCTTCAGCAAGATTTGGGGCGTCGGTACCCGAACCCGGGCCTTCCCCGTCGTTGAACTGCTGTGTCCATGCGCTCGAAGCAGCGACGATCAGCACGTCCGAGGGCCTCGTGAGCGTGATGGATGGCTGACCGCAGATCTCGCCGTTCTGGTCGTCGTCGCTGCAGGAGAGGTCAACTGCCGAGTCACCCTTCGCCAGCTCGAGCGAGGACTCGTCGATGTCGGCGCCGGTGAGCGAGTTGCCTACCACCTCGTCGGTGCCGACGGCGTCGCCGGCGATCGCCGGGTTGGGATACGTCCGGTCAGATCGCCGCCGGCCGCGCCTGAGGGCGAACCGCCAGAGCTGTCGTTCTCGCAGGCGACGGAGCCGTCCGAGTTCACCGCGCTGATCGCCTGCTCGGCGCCGCAAGATCCGCTGACGCGGCCCTGCAGAACCGAACTGTCGAGACTCGACTCGACGACATCGGTGCCCATAACGCTGTTGTTCCCGAGATCGACGCTCTTGACTTCAGCGGTACCGACGTCGGTGGCCTTGACCTGGCCGTTTTGGATGTCGCCTGAATCGACGGAGTTCTTGCTCGGCAGGGCGGCCGCCGTGCCACCGAGCGCGATGAAGATCGCGACGAGCCCGAGGATGTTGGAGCGGATGTAGCGGCTGATCATCGTGGGGCCCCCCAGTTGTCTCTCAAGCGCTGGTAAAGGTACCTGCCAGACCGCCGCTCGAGCGTAGGTGGGAACCACGCCCAACCGAGGCGCCGCGAGTCGGCCGCATGCAACGGTCTGTCAGCGGCTATGCGTCGCGGAAGGGCAGCCCCGGCCCGCTTCGCTGCCACTCGACCTGGCCCTCGCCCTCCCGCTGCGAACGCTCTTCGACGCCGTCCCATTCATGCAGCATCCGCTTCAGGCGCTTGGTCGCTTCCGGCGGGTGCGCGGCGGCCGAGGTGGCAAGCTGGATCGCCGCTGCCTCGGTGCGAGCGGCCGGGACGACCTGGTGGACCAGGCCCCAGCGGTGGGCCTCCTCGATCCCGAGCTCGCGACCCGTCAGCAGCAGGTACTTGGCCACGGAGAGGCCGCAGAGCGTGACCAGCCTGGCGGGGCCGACCGGCACGCCCAGCGCGGCGCCCGGGAAACGCAGGCGCAGGTTGGCGCCGCCGACGCGCAGGTCGCAGGCGATCGCGATCTCGGCGCCGCCGCCGACGCAGGCTCCATGGCAGGCGGCGCAGGTCGGCTTCGGGAAGGCGGTCAGCTCGTCGTAGACGAGCGAGAAGAGCTCCATCCGGTGCACCCGGCCCTCCGGATCGAGCGCTTCCCGCACGTCGGCTCCGGCGGAGAGGCCCATCTGGTCGTCGGAGGAGATCACGAGGGCTCGGACGCTCCCGTCCTCGCGCGCGGTCACGAGGTAGGCCAGGATCGCCTCGAGCATCTCGGTGTTGAGCGCGTTGCGCGTCTCGGCCCGCTCGAGGCGGATCAGCGCGACGCCGTTCTCGTCGACCGAGTAGGCGACCTTGTCGCTCATCGGTACGTCCTCCCCGCCGCCAGGCTCGTCAGTCATCCCTCCTGCTCCTCCTCGTCCTCGGTCGGCCCGGCCTCGATCCGCTCGACCAGTCTCTCGCTCTCGGCGGCCGCCCGCGCGATCAGCTCGGCAACCTGGTCGGCGGGCTCGGCGAAGCGGCCGAGCACGTGGGCCGAGACGATCTCCGGATCGGTCGAGTCAGGCCTTCCGACCCCCACCCGCACGCGCCAGAACTCCGGCGAGCCGAGCTCGCGGCGCAGGCTCTTGAGGCCGTTGTGGCCGGCCAGCCCGCCGCCCTGGCGGACCCTGACCTCGCCGAACGCCAGGTCGATCTCATCGTGGACGACGACGAGTCGATCGAGCGGGGACCGAAGCTGGCCGCGCGCCGGCCCCGCCGATCGGCCGGCCTCGTTCATGAACTTCTGGGGCAGCAGCACCGCGACCCTCGCCCCGCCCGGCCGTACCCGCCCTTCGGCGATCAGCCCGCCAAACCGCTTGCGAGCTCGCGGCAGGTCCCAGCGGCGGGAGAGCTCGGCGCCCACCTCGAAGCCGACGTTGTGGCGCGTGCGCTCGTAGCGGGTGCCCGGGTTGCCCAGCCCGACGACCAAGATCGGCGGGTCGCCCATCGGCTCGAGCTGAGAGTCGGAATCATCGCCCCGGCGCGCTCGGCGCAGCAGGCGCACGATCGGCCGGACTAGCTCTCGTCCGAGTCGCCCTCGGAGCCCGAGGAGCCCTCGGAGCCCTTGTCCTGACTGCCCTCTGCGTCGGCGCCCTCTTCGCCCTCGGCACCCTCCTCGCCGATCAGCTCGGGGTCCTCCTCGACCTCGATCTCGGGCTCCTCGAAGACGGGCGGCGGGTTGAGGGTCGCGACCGTCAGCTCCTCCGGATCGTCGATCTGGAAGCTGACGCCCTCGGGCGGGGTGACGGAGGAGAGCTGGATCGTGTCGCCAACGGCCATGTGCGAGACGTCGACCTCGATCTTCTCGGGGATGTCGCCCGGCTTGGCCATGATCGCGACCTCGCGCGTGACGTGCTCGAGGATTCCGCCCTCGACGACGCCGGGCGCCTCGTCGGCACCGGTCAGCTCGAGCACCGTCTCGGCGCCGATCTCGACGTCGAGCCTGACCTCGAGCAGGTCGAGGTGGAGCAGGTTGCCGCGGACCGGATGGCGCTGCTGATCCTTGACGACGGTCGAGAGCGCACTCCCCTTGCCGTCGAACTTGACGTCGATCAAGGCGCCGCCGTGCTGGAGGGCGAGGCGAATCTCGCGCTCAGGGACCTGAAACGCCCGCGCCTCCGAGCCGCTTCCGTAGACGACGCCAGGCACGAGACCCTCGCGCCGTAGGCGGCGGGTGGTCCGCGAACCGAAGTCCGAGCGCTCGGCGACGTCGAGTGTGGCGCGTTCGGAAGCCATGTCGGCGCAGAGGATAGAGAAGGGTGCGCGGACGCGGACGGGGAGTCACGGAAGCGGACGAGCTCAGGCGGCGGCCACTCCGATCGACTCGCGGAAGGTGCGCGGGTCGTTGGAGACCAGCCCATCGACGCCGAGCGCTACCAACTCGCGCTGGCGCTCGACGTCGTCGACCGTCCAGGCGAATACGGCCAGCCCCGAGGCGTGGGCGGACTCGACCAGCCGGGGGCTGACTAGCGGGTGAAAGACCCAGACCGACCAGACCCCGAGCTCGGCGGCGCGCGAGGCGACGACCCGAGGCAGCCGCGCTCGCAGGTTGGCCATCGCCGCGCGCAGGAAGGGCTTCGCGAGAGTCGAGCGCCGCCAGTCGCCGCTGACCTTCGGCAGCGTCCAGCCGCGCCGCATCTCCGGGGCGAGCTGAGCGAGCGCGCGCAGGCTCTCGAGCTCCATCCCGGAGAACATCACCCGATCGCTCAACCCCTGCTCGCGGACGGCGGCGACGATCTCCTCCTCCCTCCCGGCAAGCTTGACGTCGACGTCGATCTCGACCTGGTCGAGCGGCGCGCGCGTGAACGCGTCGAGCGCCTCGACGAGGCTCGGGTGATCGCGGCCCGCCAGGTCGCCGCGGTCGTGGGCGACCATCAGCGGCGGCCGATCGCGGGGCAGTGGGG
>JACDBR010000260.1 GCA_013694825.1 Solirubrobacterales bacterium | reverse complement strand
CACCACGCTGCTTGCCAGGGGGTGCGCCCGAGGCTGATCGGCCTCGCGGCCGGCCTCTTGCCGAGCCTCGAGGGTGGGGTATTGTGGCCTGCGGTCGGGCGGGGGAATTGCGACGCCGGCCACCGAGCCGATGATCCTGACAGTCACCCTCAACGCGGCGATAGACCGCACGGTAGTGGTCCCGAGCCTTCGTATGGGCAACCGCCACCGGGCCACCGAGGGCCGCTCGAGCGCCGGCGGCAAGGGCGTCAACGTCGCCCGGGCACTGAAGCTGCTCGGCCGCCCGGTGATCGCCACCGGCCTCGCCGGCGGCTCCAACGGGACCCGGATACTCGAGCGGCTGCGCCGCGAGCGGATCCTGCACGACTTCACCTGGATCGCCGACGAGTCGCGGATCAACCTGTCGATCGTCGATCCCACGACCGGCGTCCAGACCGAGATCAACGAGCGCGGCCCGGTCGTCTCCGAGCAGGAGGCGGAGAGCTTCATCGAAAGGCTCACCTATCTCGCGGCGGGTGCCCGCTTGTGCGCGCTCTCTGGCAGCCTTCCGCCGGGCCTGCCCGAGGATTTCTACGCCCGCCTGATCGAGGAGCTGCGGGGCCGGGGGGTAGAGGTCCTGCTCGACACCGATGGCGAGCCGATGCGGCTCGGCCTGCCCGCCCTGCCCGAGGTGGTGGCCCCCAACGCGATCGAGGCCGAGTCCGCGGCCGGCTTCGAGTTCAACGACGCTGATGACCTCTCGGCTGGTCTCGCGAGCCTGGTCGAAATGGGGGCGAGGGAGGCGATCGTGACCTCGCCCTCCGGCTGCGCCGCGATCGTCGGCGAGGGGCTCGAGCGGCGTCGCTACGACGTCTCGATCGAGACCCTAGAGCCGGTGTCGGCAACCGGCTCCGGCGACTGCTTCTTGGCCGGCTATGCGGCGGCGCGCTACGAGGGGCGCTCGCCAGCAGAATGCCTCGCCCTCGGGGTCGCCTGTGGCGCCGAGTCGACCCAGCATCTCGGCGCCGGCCACCTCGACCGGCGCGCAGCCGAGCGGATGCTGACGCGGGTCGAGGTCAGCGAGGCCGCGGTCCCGCTCGGCGTCGCCTGAGTGCCGCGCCGCGACCGCGGCGAACCAGCGATTCGCGCCGGTTGACCGCTGTTATCGTCGGTGAGGCCGCGCGCCGCCCCAAGCGTAGGCGCAACCGTGCTACGAGAAGGCGTAGTTTGCGGCGAAATGCCGTTCGTGGAGCCGTCTTGCGTCCGCGGGCGCACATAGCCTGAGCGATTCACCCGATCAGTAGGAGGCACCGTGGAAGTCGAGATCGGACGTGGGAAGAAGGGTCGCCGGGCCTACGGATTCGACGACATCGCGATCGTGCCGTCGCGCCGCACACGCGACCCCGACGACGTCGACATCTCATGGACGCTCGGCCCGTACCGCTTCGAGCTGCCGCTGCTGGCCTCGGCGATGGACGGCGTCGTCAGTCCCGCCACTGCGGCGGCGGTCGGCGAGCTCGGCGGGCTCGGCGTGCTCAACTTGGAGGGGATCTGGTGTCGCTTTGAGGACGCCGACGAGCGGCTTCGCAGCATCGCCGAAGCGCCCCCCGAGCTCGCGACGCGGCGCATGCAGGAGATCTATGAGGAGCCCGTCAAGGCCGATCTGATCGCCAAGCGCGTCGAGGAGATCAAGGCCAGGGGCGTCGTCGCCTGCGGCTCGCTGACCCCCCAGCGCGTGACCGATCACTACGAGGTGGCGCTGGAGGCCGGGCTCGACATCCTCGTCATCCAGGGCACCGTGATCTCGGCCGAGCACGTCTCCTCGAAGTCCGAGCCGCTCAACCTGAAGCGCTTCATCGCCGAAGTGCCTGTGCCGACGATCGTCGGCGGCTGCGCCTCCTACTCGACCGGCCTTCACCTGATGCGCACCGGCGCCGTCGGCGTGCTCGTCGGGGTCGGGCCGGGTGCCGCCTGCACCACCCGCGGAGTGCTCGGGCTCGGCGTCCCGCAGGCGACCGCGATCGCCGACGTCGCCGCCGCCCGCTCGCAGCACATGCTCGAGACCGGCGAGTACTGCAACGTGATCGCCGACGGCGGAATGCGGACCGGAGGCGACGTCTCGAAGGCGATCGCCTGCGGCGCCGACGCCGTGATGATCGGCTCGCCGCTGGCGCGGTCGATCGAGGCCCCCGGCCGGGGCTTCCACTGGGGAATGGCGACCTTCCATCCCTCGCTACCGCGCGGCACCCGGGTCGCCACCCGCCAGGACGGCACGCTCGAGCAGATCCTGCTCGGCCCGGCACACGACAACGACGGCACCTTCAACCTGATGGGCGCGCTGCGCACCTCGATGGCGACCTGCGGTTACGAGGACATCCGCGACTTCCAGCGCGCCGAGGTGATGGTCGCCCCCTCGCTTCAGACCGAGGGCAAGGTGCTCCAGCGCGAGCAGTCGGTCGGTATGGGCTCCAACGGGCGCGCCGGGATCGCGGCGGGGGTGGCAGTCTCGGATGACTAGGGGGCCGGTGGCTCAGGTGGGTGGCTCGGCGACCGCTGCCCGCGAGATCACCGGGACGGACGCCTCCTCGCCTGCCGCGATCGAGGTAGAGGTACCGCGCGCCGCCCGTGAGGAGGTGCTCGTGCTCGACTTCGGTGGCCAGTATTCGCAGTTGATCGCGCGACGGATCCGCGAGTGCGGCGTCTATTCCGAGCTGCTCCCGCACGACACGCCGCTGGAGCAGATCGAGGCGCGCTCACCTCGCGCGCTCGTGCTCTCCGGCGGGCCCGCGTCGGTCTATGCCGAGGGAGCCCCGGCGCTTCGCACGGAGCTCCTGGAGCTCGGGATTCCGGTGCTCGGCATCTGCTACGGGATGCAGATCATGGTCAGCGCGCTCGGCGGCCGGGTCGAGGCGGCGCGGGCCGGAGAGTTCGGTCGCACCGACCTGACGATGACCGGCGACGGCGGCCGCCTGATGAGCGGCCTACCCGATAGCCAGCGCTGCTGGATGAGCCATCGCGACTGCGTCTTCGAGCCTCCGCCGGGCTTCGATGCGCTGGCGGCCAGCCCAGGCTCGCCGGTCGCCGCGTGCGAGGACCCGCGGCGCGGGCTCTATGGAATCCAGTTTCACCCCGAGGTCGTCCACACCCCGCACGGCACCGAGATCCTCGAGCGCTTCCTGCGCGACGTGACCGGCCTCAGCGAGCGCTGGTCGCCGGCGTCGGTGATCTCCGAGCAGGTCGAGAAGGTGCGCGCCCAGGTCGGCGATGCGACGGTGATCTGCGGCCTCTCGGGTGGTGTCGACTCGGCGGTCGCGGCGGCGCTCGTCCACGAGGCGGTGGGCGACCAGCTGACCTGCGTGCTGGTCGACCACGGCTTGATGCGCGCCGGCGAGGCCGCCCAGGTCGTCGAGGTCTTCCGCGGCCAGGGAATCAACCTGGTCCACGTCGATGCCCAGGGGCGCTTCCTCGAGCGGCTCGCCGGGGAGACCGAGCCCGAGGCGAAGCGAAAGCTGATCGGGGCGGAGTTCATCCGCGTCTTCGAGGAGGAGGCGCGAAAGCTCTCGGGCGCCCGCTTCCTCGTCCAGGGAACGCTGTACTCGGACGTCATCGAGTCCGGCGGCGACGGCAGCTCCGGCGCGGCGACGATCAAGTCCCACCACAACGTCGGCGGGCTTCCCGACGATCTCGACTTCGAGCTCGTGGAGCCGCTTCGGCTGCTCTTCAAGGACGAGGTGCGCCAGGTTGGCGCTGCGCTCGGCCTACCCGAGCGGCTCGTCTGGCGCCAGCCGTTCCCGGGCCCCGGCCTCGCGATCCGCGTGATCGGCGGCGAGGTCACGCG
>JACDBR010000253.1 GCA_013694825.1 Solirubrobacterales bacterium | reverse complement strand
GGTCAAGCTCGCGACGATTCGGGCGTTGGCCGAGGCCGACCCCGACGCGCTGACGCCGCAGCTGCGCGAGCGCCTGGTCGCCGGCCTGGAGGCGGAGCGCGACGAGCACGTAGACCCCGAGGACCTGGCTCCTCGCGTCGAGGAGGCTCAGGGCGAGCTCGAGCAGAGCCGGCTCGAGATCGCCGGCTGGGAGCTCGATGGGGATTGGAAGACGGTCTCCGCGGGGCTCGAGCGCAGCTATGGGCGTGGGCGGGAGGCGCTTGGGCAGGTCCGCGAGACGCCCGACGACGACGCCACCGTGCACGAGTGGCGTAAGCGCGTCAAGGACCTCTGGTACCAGCTTCGCCTTCTGCGCGACTCCTGGGAGGGAGTGATCGCGGCGACCGTCGACGAGCTCGATCGGCTCTCCGACCTGCTCGGCGAGCACCATGACCTCGCCGTTCTCGCTGAGGACGTCGAGGCTCGGATGCCCCAGCCCGACGGCGATGCCGCCCAGCTCGTCAAGGCCGCGGGCCGGCGCCAGCGCGAGCTGCTGGCTGAGGCGCTGCCGGTCGGGGAGCGGATCTACACCGAGAGCCCGAGGCGCTTCTCCAAGCGCGTTGGCTCCTACTGGGAGGCGTGGCGAAGCGAGGAGTCCGAGCCCGACGGCTGGGCCTGAGCGCCTCGCCACAACGCGGCTTCGACGGCCGGCCGGCCAGCCGGGCCTCTTCGCCCCGTTACCCCTCGGCGCGCCTCGGGTAGCGGCCGGGGATGCCTATCGACAGAACAGCGACCGTCAACTGGAAGGGCGACCTGCTAAGCGGGGAGGGCCGCCTCGAGACCGGCACCGGGGCCTTTGGCCCGCTGGATCTCAGCTTCGCCCGCCGGACGGGTGAGCCCGAGGGTCACACGAGCCCCGAGGAGCTGATCGCCTCCGCTCACGCGGGCTGCTACGCGATGGCCTTCTCCAACGCCCTCGCCGAGGCCGGCAACCCCGCGGACTCGCTCGAGGTCGAGGCGACTTGCAGCTTCGATGCCAAGGCGCTCAGGATCACCGATGTGCTGTTGAAGGTCCGCGGCGAGGTCTCGGGGATCGACGACTCCGAGTTCCGCCGCCTCGCCTCCGAGGCCGAGCAGGGGTGTCCGGTCTCCAGCGCGCTCCGCGGCAACGTCACGATCGAGGTCGACGCGGCGCTGGCCTGAGAGCTTGGCGCCGCCGGGCGTCGCCTCACACCCGCTCGGTGGCGTCCATCGGGTCGATCGGCATGGCCCGGTCGGGGCCGCCCTCGTCGCCCTGCCCGCCGGTAGGCCCGCCGCCGCCGTCCGTGCCGCCGGGCTGCGGACCGGGCGCATCGCCCGGCTTCGGGGCGGAAACCACTATCTCGCCCACTGTGCGGCCGCGGCCGACGAGCTCGATCTCGTAGCTTCCGGGCTCGGTCAGGGCGAGGTCGAAGCGCGCCGGGGCGAACTCGTCGGCGAAGCCGGTCGGGCCCAGGTCAGTCAGCTCTACCTGATCGCCGGGCTTGGCATAGACCTGCAGCTCGAGCTGGTCGCCGACCTCGGCGTGAATCGTCTCCGGCTTCGCCTGCCCGGCGGGGATCTCGACCCGGATCAGCTCACCGTCGAGCTCGGCGCGGGGGGCCGCGCGCATCTCCTCGCTCGATTCGGTGGTGGTGCTGGTGCTCTGATCCTCGTCCGGCAACGGGGTGGCGGGGAGCAGCGCGGCCACCAGGCTGGCCCCGCCGAGGAAGGCGAGGATGAAGATCAGTGCGCGCCGGGCCGCCATTCGTCCAGGTTAGGCACGACGGCGTAAATGGCGCCCCTGGTGTGCAAACGCGCCCTGTATGGGGGCTGGCCCCCAGGCTGGACGAATGTGTTCCTGGGCGTGGGAGTGCCGAGCGGCGCGTCCGCCTCTTGATCGGCGGCGGGAGCCGATCCCTTGAGGGTCCTCAGCCGAAGCGCCCGGCGTACCAGTTGACGATCGCCTCGCCGAACCACAGCGCTACGACGCCACCCAGCGCCAGGAAGGGACCGAACGGGATCGCCATTTTCCGCGCCGCCGAGCCATGGCGGGCGAGCAGCGCCGCGCCCAGCACCGACCCGGCGAGCAGGCCGATCAGGATCGCCGGCGCCACCGCGGCACCCAGGTAGAGGCCCATCACCCCGGCGAGCTTGGCGTCGCCCATCCCCATCCCACGGGGGTAGGCCATCACCACAACGAAGAGCACGCCGCCCGCGGCCAACGCGGCGATCGCGCGCTCGGCGAGCGAGGACGGGTCGGCGAAGAGGACGATCGCGAGCGCGGCCACCGAGCCGGCCAGGACGATCTGGTTGGGAATCACCCGGCGCTCGAGGTCGGTCAGCGTGATCGCCGCCAGCAGGGTGCAGAAGATGAGCCCGAGCGCCAGCTCGGCGAGGCTATCGGTGCCCAGCAGCAGGTACGTCGCGACGTAGAGCAGCGCCAGGCCCAGCTCGGTCAGCGGATAGCGGGCCGAGATCGGCGCCCTGCATCGCCGGCAGCGCCCTCCGAGCACGAGCCACGAGAGCAGCGGCACGTTGTCGTAGGCCGCGATCTCGGCCTTGCAGCTCGGGCACTGCGAGCGGCCGGCGACCCAGCTCTCGCCGCGCGGCACCCGATGGGCGACGGCGGTCACGAAGCTGCCGAGCACCAGGCCGAGCGGAAACAGGATCAGTGCGGGCAAGGTCATCCCCTCGTTCTGGTGGGCTGGTTCCCGTGTGCGGCTGGTAGGAGCAACCCCGTAGGCGCTATCGGCGACCGGGGCTCCCGGGTTGAGCCGCGCCCGCAGAGCAGCCCCGGGAACGACGAAGGGCGGGTCCGAAGACCCGCCCTTTCGTTCGATCCCATACTGGATGTTCGCTCTACGTGCTACTCCCAGCTTCCGCCTGTGGGGCAGCCGCCAGTGCCGCCGGCGTTGCAGGTGTAGTTGAGCTGACCGGTGTCGGTCCGCTGGATCGAGAACGTGGTGCCCGTGTCGGCCGCGTCCACGGAGACCGTGTAGCCGTCACCACTGGCCGACGGAGCCGCGGCGAGGTCCGCAGCGGGAACGTCGGTCAGCACCGGCTCGATCCGCGTCAGGTCGGCCGTATCGAGACCCACGTAGTCGCCGCCGGTCTGCTCCGTGGCGTAGGTCTCGGCTGCCGTCTTGGCGGTCGTGACCTGCTCCTTGGCGTCGGCGTCGTTGGCCTTGTCGCGCTGGTTGAAGAAGGACGGGATGGCGATCGCGGCCAGCAGACCGATGATCAGCATCACGACCAAGAGCTCGATCAGGGTGACCGCCGGGTCGGCGAGCTGCGGCGGCACGGATAGCGCCGCGGCGGCACGGATAGCCTGCTCGCCGGATGAGCTTCAGATTCGTAACCGCCGGCGAGTCGCACGGACCCGGCCTGACCGCGATCGTCGAGGGCCTGCCCGCGGGCCTCGAGCTCGATCACGGACGCCTCAACGCAGACATGGCGCGGCGCCAGCTCGGCCACGGCCGCGGCGGCCGGATGAAGATCGAGCACGACTCGGTCGAGGTCCGCTCCGGGGTCCGGCACGGGCGCACGATCGGCGGCCCGGTCGCGCTGCTGGTCGCCAACCGCGACTACGCGAACTGGGAGGAGCGGATGAACCCCTGGCCGGTCGAGGCCGAGCTCGCCGAGTCGCACCTGCCGCGCCCGGGTCATGCCGACCTCGTCGGAGCTCAGAAGTACGGGCACACGGACGTCCGCAACGTGCTCGAGCGCGCCAGTGCCCGCGAGACCGCTGCGCGCGTCGCGGCGGGCGGCCTCGCGAAGGAGCTCCTGCGGGCGCTCGGGGTGGAGGTCCGCTCGCACGTGCTGCGGATCGCCTCGGTCGAGGCTCTAGCCCCGCACGACCTCCCGATCGAGGCCTTCGACGCGGTCGACGACTCGCCCGTGCGCTGCCTCGATCCGGATGCGGCGGAGCGAATGGTCGAGGAGATCAACCGGCTGCGGAAGGTCAACGAGAGCCTCGGGGGGGTCTTCGAGGTGCGTGCCTTCGGGCTCGTTCCGGGCATCGGCTCGCACGTCTCCTGGGACGGGCGCCTCGACGGCCGCCTGGCCGCTGCGATGGTCTCGATCCAGGCGGTCAAGGGGGTCTCGGTGGGGGAGGCCTGGGAGGTGGCCGCCTCTCCCGGGTCGGAGTCGCACGACGAGATCTTCCACTCTCCCGAGCGCGGCTACTACCGCGAGACGAACCGCGCCGGGGGCGTCGAGGGCGGGATGAGCAACGGTGAGGTCTTGATCGTCCGCGCCGCGCTGAAGCCGATCTCGACGCTGACCAAGCCGCTGCGCTCGGTCGACATCGAGACCAGGGAGCCGGCACAGGCGATGCGCGAGCGCACCGACTCGACCGTGGTC
>JACDBR010000239.1 GCA_013694825.1 Solirubrobacterales bacterium | reverse complement strand
CGCCGGAGCCGATCTCGGGCCACGGCGAGCCCGCGACGTGAGAGGCCTTTCATGGGCAGACGCCCCGTGAGCCGGCGCCGGCCGCTCGACGCGCAGGGCGAGCCCGAGGTGCGCGCCGCCGGCGGGGTGATCGTCGACTCCGACTCCGAGCCGCCGCTGCTCGCCGTGGTGCACCGGCCCCGCTACGACGACTGGTCGCTGCCGAAGGGCAAGCTCGAGCCGGGGGAGGGCTGGGAGCATGCCGCGCTGCGTGAGGTTTGGGAGGAGACTGGGCTTCGCTGCGAGCTGGTGCGAGAGCTGGAGCCGACCAGCTATGAGGATCGCCGTGGGCGCTCGAAGCTCGTGCGTTGGTGGACGATGCTCCCGCTAGGCGGCCAATTCGCGCCCAACGACGAGGTCGACCAGCTGCGGTGGCTGCCGCTCGCCGAGGCCGAGCGAGTGCTCACTCACGGGTCGGATCGCGATCTGGCCCGCGCGGCGCTCGCTTGAGCTGCCTCGTAGGAATGTCCAGCCTTCGCCGGCCTCGCTGATCTCCAGCTCCGCCCGTGCCGATGGCTCGGCGGAAGAACGAACGCGGACCGACCCGTCCGCGGTCGGGGGCCCCGCGGGCGTCAAGCTCGGCACGGGGCTCCGATGCTCAGGGGCGGGGCGCTCTGAACGAGCGCTCCGCCCCGACTACGCGCCCTAAGAGGCTCGCCGTCGCACGAGGGGCGCCACGAAGGCGTCCCGGTCGCTTTGCGTTTCCGAGCCGTCCGGCTCGGGAGAAGAAGAGCTGAGCGGCGCACCCCGGCTGGGGGGTCGACCGGCGCGCTGCCACCCAGCTCTTAGCGGATTCCCCCTCGGTCAGGGGGTCAAACCAGAAATCGTTGTGGGCCGGATTTTCTGGCCGCGAGCCGGGGTAGTGGCGCCCCAGGCCGATCCCCGGTCTACATCGACGCTTCCGAGCCGAGAGGACGCAATGACTGACGTCACGACCCAGGACATCCTGTCCCCCGACCGCAGCCACGATCGCGCGCGCGTGGTCGAGCTGCTCAAGAAGGCCTACTGGATGGAGATCGAGACCGTGATGAGCTACATCGCGAACTCGGTCAACCCCGACGGCGTGCGGGCCCAGGAGATCAAGGAGTCGCTCTCGGAGGACGTCCAGGAGGAGCTCGGACACGCACAGCGCTTTGCCGACCGGATCAAGGAGCTCTACGGGGTCGTCCCTGGCTCGCTCGAGTTCTCTGCCGAGCAGACCTTTCTGCAGCCGGCGTCCGACCAGGTCGACATCGTCCACGTGATCCGTGGCGTGATCGAGGCCGAGCGCGGCGCGATCGAGTACTACAGCCGGATCGTCCAGGAGACCGAGGAGATCGATCCGGTAACCCAGGACATCGTGATCGAGGTCCTCCACGACGAGCAGGGCCACGTGCGGCTGTTCGAGGGGTTTCTACGCGAGTACGAGCGCGAAGGCCTCGCCTGACGGCGTCGGGGACCGCGGGGCGGCGTCCTCGCCGGCTCGCGTGCGCAGCACGCCACGCCGGCTGCGTCGGGCCCGGCGGGCACCGGCCACTCGTCAAAAGCCGCGTTCTCTGCCATACGCGTGCGAGCGCCTGTTCAGGTAGCTAGTCGATCGGGATGTCGGTGACCTTTGCCTCGCCGGGCTCGCTGGGCTCCGGTCCGGCGCGCGTCAGGTGTGCGTCGATCAGCGCCCGCAGGGTCATCAGCGCCTCGCGCTGGACCGTGGCCAGGCTCTCTATCAGCTCCGGCGTGGCGCTGGCGCGGACCAGCTCGGCCGAGCGGCATAGCGGGCACCATTCGAGGCAGCGACCATCGCCGGCGTGGGCCGCGGCGGAGCTGGACGGGTCAGCCGCGGATGGCCGGGCTCCGTTCGTCGTCTGAGTTCGTGGATCGGACATCGGCGAATCTCACCTCGAGCACCCCGCGCACGAGCTCGGCTGTCGCGACCTCGCGGTCGGCCAGCGCGGGGGGCAGGATCATAGTCCTGCGCTCGCGTCCCGCCGAGACGATCAGCTCCGAGCCGCTGCGCTTCAGCGACAGCGACTCGCGCTCGGCGAAAGGCAGGCGCACGCGGACCACGGCGTGCCCATCCTCGCTCGACGAGAACTCATCCCTCGGCTCGCTATGGAGCAGCGCCCCGGCCTCGTGGGCGGCGAAGATCTCCTCACCGAAGCGCTCCAGCATCGCGGTTCCGAGCAGCTCCTCGGAGAGCAGCCGCCCGGTCAGGATCGGGATCGGCAGGAAGCCATCACGGATCTCGGCGAGCTGTTCGGTCTGACGCTCCCGCCAGGCCCCGAAGTAGCCGTCGCCGGTTTCCGGGGGCAGGATCCGATTGACGATCACGGCGTCGGTGAGGTAGCCGTAGAGGTTCAGGTAGGTGAACGTCCGCTTGGCCTCCGCGACCACCATCCGGTCGGGACTCATCACCAGCCGCACCGAGGTTCGGCTTCGATCGCGGAGGATCGCGTTCATCGAGACGAGGTTCGCGACCAGGCCGTGGACCTCGGCGAGCACGTCGCTGCCCGGCAGCTCAAGGTCGAGCAGCGAGCGTGCCAGCGGGCGCGCCGCGCCGACCAGCAATCCCTCCCGGGGGACGACCTTCTCGAGCCACCAGCGAGCGACCTCTGGGAACGAGAGCAGGCGCAGCGTCTCGCCCGTAGGCGCGCAGTCGACGATGATCAGGTCGTACTCGCCGCTGCGGTGATGTCGCTGGACCTCGAGCAGGCTGAACAGCTCGTCGACGCCCGGCGGGACGGTCAGCTCCTCTGCCGCGATCTCGCTTACGCCCTGCTCGGCCAGCGCGCTTCCCATCCAGCGACGGACCGTGCCCCAGTTGCGCTCCATCTCGCGCCTCGCCTCGACCTCCTGGGCACAAAGCATCGGCGCGACCCGGGTGGGGTCCGGCCCGACCTCCCGACCGAGCGAATCGCTGAGCGAGTGGGCGGGATCGGTGGAGACGACGATCGTCCTCATCCCGGCCGCCGCGGCGCGCAGCGCGGTTGCGGCCGCGACACTCGTCTTGCCGACACCCCCTTTGCCGGTGTAGAAGATCGTTCTGGGGGGCTGCACGGGCGGTTCAGCCTATCGCCGCGGTAGCCTTCCCGTCGGTCGCGGACCGACCGCCCAGACACCAACGAGAGGACGCCGGCATGACCTCCTTGAAGAGACTTCTCCTGACATTCCTGCTCGCCCTGGCGCCCTTGACGTTCATCGCCTGCGGAGGCGATGAGGGCGCCAGCGACGTCGGCTCCAGCGACGAGGATCCCGACCAGGTACTCGAGGCTGCGTTCAATAACGAGGAGATGATCACCAGCGGCGTGCTCGACTTCTCGCTCGAGGCCTCGGCCGAGGGCGCACAGAGCGGCAGCGCGCAGTTCACTCTCTCGGGACCCTTCCAGGGCGATCCCGAGGATCCGGCCGCGCTGCCACAGCTCGACTGGGACGTCTCGGCAAGCGCTGAGGCGCTCGGCCAGACGCAGGAGTTCTCGGGCGGGCTGACGGTGACCGAGGACAACGCCTACGTCACCTACTCCGATCAGGCCTACGAGGTCGGCACTGACATGTTCGGCCAGCTCAAGGCGCAGCTCGAGGCGGCTGCCGCGCAGCAGCAGGATGCCGCGTCCGAGCTCTCCTTCGAAGATGCCTTCAAGCAGGGCTGCGAGCAGTCGATCGAGCAGCAGGGCGGCGATCCCTCGGCGTGTGACTTCGACGTGACCGCCTGGTTCGGCGCGTTGAGCAACGAAGGCACCGAGGAGATCGACGGCACCGAGACGGTCCACATCGCCGGCGACATCGATGTCGAGCAGATGCTGACCGACCTGATCACGCTCGGGACATCCGTCCCGTCGGCCGCCGGCGGCGCCCCGACCGAGGAACAGGTCCAGATGGCCGCCGAGGCAGTCGAGGAGGCGAGCTTCGACATCTTCGTCGACGGCGACGACCTGGTTCGCCAGATCGACTTCAACCTGAGTGCCGACGCCACCCAGATTCCCGAGGCGGCTTCGTCGGGCGTCGAGGCCATCGGCCTCGGCTTCTCGGCCAGCGTCTTGGACGTCAACTCCGAGCAGACCGTCGAGGCCCCGAGCGACGCGCAGCCGATCGACGCTCTGCTGCAGCAGCTCGGCGGGTTGGGCGCCCTGGGCGGGTTGGGCTCGACCGGGCTCGGCGCCGACTCGCTGGGCGGGAGCGACGCGACCGGCGCGGATCAGGCCGCGATCCAGGAGTGCATCCTGGGCGCGACGACGCCCGAGGAGCAGGCCGCCTGCCTCTAGCCGTGAGGGCCTGAGCGCACCCCCCCCGGGAAACCCTTCACCGAAAGGTGACCTGACACGCCGAGCCGCTCCTACGCTCGCGCACATGCGAAGCCAGGAGCAGCTCATCCAGCGCCAGAAGTACGTCCTCGCCGTGATCTTCACGGCGATCGCCGTGGTGCTCATACCGATGACGTCCGTCTCCTGGGCGGCGGAGCCGGTTGAGCTTGATCCCGTCGGGCGCACCGCTGCCATGGGCGAGGGCGGCGTCGAGATCGCCGCGTACGACCCGGCCGGAGAGCGCGCCTTCGCGACCAACGCGGCGGCCAACGCGGTCGACGTCTACGACTTCTCCGATCCTGCCGCGCCCGTCAAGACAGGCTCGGTGCCGCTCTCGGTGTTCGGCGGCGGCCCGAACTCGGTCGACTACGCGACATCGGGTGGCGGACTGCTCGCCGTCGCGGTCGAGGCATTCGACAAGACCGATCCGGGCACGGTCGAGCTCTTCGACGGCGAGCTGCGCCGCGTCGGCAGCATCCGGGTCGGCGCGCTGCCCGACATGCTGACCTTTACGCGCGGCGGCGAGCAGCTCCTGGTCGCCAACGAGGGCGAGCCCGCCGACGACGGCAGCGTCGACCCGCAGGGCTCGGTGACGCTGATCGACTTGAGCCGCGGCGTCGATGACGCCGTCGTGCGCACGGCGAGGCTCGGATCGACTCCTCTGCGTGGGCCCGTGCGCGTCTTCGGGCCGGGAACCAGCCAGGCTCAGGACCTCGAGCCCGAGTACATCACCACAGACGGGGAGCGCGCCTGGGTCTCGATTCAGGAGGCCAACGCGGTGGGGATCCTCGATATCGACGCGGCACGCTTCACGGTCGTGAGAAGCCTCGGCTTCAAGGACCACGGAGTCACGCGCAACGGACTCGATCCGGATGATCGCGACGCCGCCGCGGAGATCGCGGCCAGGCCGAACGTGATGGGCATGTACCAGCCGGACGCGATCGCCCATTACGCGATCGGGGCCGAGCGTCGCGACGGGCGGCCCTCGCCTAGCCGTACTTACGTCATCACCGCCAACGAGGGCGACTCCCGCGATTACGAGTACTTCTCGGAGGAGTCGCGGGTCGAGGACCTGAGCCTCGACCCGGTGGCCTTCGGCGCACAGGCGGCGGCGGACCTGGCGCGGCTCACGGTCACGACGACGATGGGCGACCGAGACGGCGACGGTGACTACGACCGGCTCTTCGCCTTCGGCGGCCGTTCGATCTCGATACTGGACGAGGACGCCGGCCTGGACTTCGATACGGGGGCTGCGCTGGAGAGGCGCGCCGAGCAGCTCGACGCCGCCAACTTCAACAAGGACAACGAGGCCGGCTCGGAGGTCGACAACCGCAGCGACAACAAGGGCCCGGAGCCCGAGGCGCTCGACGTCGGCCGGCTCGGGGGCCGACCCTACGCCTTCGTCGGCGCCGAGCGCTCAGGCGGCATCTACGCATTCGACCTGGCCGAGCGTCCCGGCCGGGCGGTGTTCGCCGGCCACCTGAACACGCGCGAAGACGATCTCGGCCCGGAGGGTCTGCGCTTCATTCCGGCGCGGCGCAGTCCGACGTCCGAGCCCGCGCTGATGCTGGCAAGCGAGATCAGCGGCACGATCTCGTTGATCGGGGTCTCGAGGCGTTAGGCCGGTCGCCGTCCGGATCGACGGCCGCGCTTACCGCGGCGCCGGGCCGACGACGCGACCGCTAGGTTGGCTCGCCCATGATCGGCGACTACCTGCTGCTGCTGCTCGCCTTCGCCCTGATCCTGGGCGGGGCGCTGATCTTCACCAACGCGGTCGAGTGGGCCGGACATCGGCTCAACATGGGCGAAGGTGCGGTCGGCAGCCTGCTCGCCGCGGTCGGCACGGCGATGCCCGAGACCCTGATCCCGGTGGTCGCGATCATCGGCGGCGCGGCGGGCTCGGAGGGCGTCGCGATCGGCGCGATCATCGGCGCCCCCTTCCTGCTGGCGACGATCGCGATGGC
>JACDBR010000256.1 GCA_013694825.1 Solirubrobacterales bacterium | reverse complement strand
CCGGCCAGCAGGGCGCCAAGCTCGGCCGCCTGCCGAAGCTCGGCCCTCCCGTCGCCGGGTTCGAGGCCGAGCTGCCCGGCCTCTTCCAGCCCCTGCTGGTGGCGGCGCGCGGCCGGCTGGCGGTCTTCGCACTCGGCGAGCGGTCCGCACGGCAGGCCTTCTCGCCCGGCGAGACGATCGCCGACGCCGGCATCTTCAGCCCCTTCTCCGATCAGCTCGGCGACGAGTTCCAGCCCAGCTCCGTGCTGAACGTCGAAGCGCTTGAGCGCCTGCTCGGTGGCGCCCTGATCGGCCCCCGGCTCGGCGTGGGGCGCAGCTACCTCGAGCCGCTGGCGCGAATCGCCACCGGCACGAGGGTCGACGATGAGCGCCTGGTCAGCCGGCTGATCCTCGCCTTCGACGGCTTCAACCAGTAGCGAGGCCCAGTCAGTCGCGCCCGGCGACGCCGCCCGCGAGCCGGACGGCCCCCCAGACGCGGTAGGCCCAGGTGTTGCAGCTTCCGCGTTCGAGCAACGACCTCGCGCGGCAGTGATCGAGCATGTCATCGAGAAATCGTTCGTCGATCTCAGCCCGCAGCTCGTCGAAGCTGCCGAGCAGGTTGGCGTTGCGGTAGCCGAAGTCGTGGCGCAGGCAGGCCGCACCGAAGTCGAACGACCAGCCCTCGCCGCCGATGATCGGCGCCGAGCAGCCATCGGTGCTCCAGTCCAGGCGCGCGTCGCGCTCGCCCGATTCGCGGATCGCGATAAATCGTTCCAGCGGCGCGGCCCGCAGCTCGGTGAAGACCTCTAGACGGCTCGGCGGCGTGATCGCTCCAGGCCGGCCGTCGCAGAACCCCGCGGCATCGCAGACCAGCGAGCCGATCCGGGCACCGGTCGCGGCCAGCAGGCCGGCCGAGACGATCGCCGCGAGCGCGGCGGCGATCAGAGCGAGCAGGCCGGCGTATTCGACCGTCGCCTGCCCCGAGGATTCACGAGCCCGCACCATCCCGGAGGAGCGACGACGCCTCGCCCCTCGCCCCAGGATCCTTCGGCGACGCGAAGTTCGCCGCAGTTTGCGCGTTCATGCATGACGAAGACGTTGCGCGGCGAGCGTCATGGGCGTACGTTCCTCCCTGGCGATCGGGAGGGGCGGAGCTGCGAAGCCAGCGGTGACCGTCTCCGAAGGCGCTCGACGGAAGCTTTCTTTTCGTGCGCAGGCTACGCGCGAGGCAGGCATTCGGTCGATGCGTCACCGGTCGCCATTTCTTTGCCCTAACGGCCTCCGCTCTCGCTGCCGCCAGTCGGGCGAAGGAACGTCCGGCGCGGTGCCTAGCTTGGATCCCGCGACGACACTCGTCGCCGGTTTCGTGAACGCGTTCCGCGCGGTGCCACCTGCCAGGCCACGAATCGACGCGACCGGGCGCGACCCCGGGAGGAGGACGCCGCGGGACCCCGGCGCACGCTCGCGGCTAGCCCGTCCACCTCCCGCCCTCTGACCGGGGAACCGCCCGGCTGCCGGCGCCCGCCTCGTAGGATTGCCATGTGGCGGTTATCCCGGAGCTCGACCCCACTCTGGTCGCCCAGGTCGGTGAGCGGGTGCGCGCCAACGTCCGCGAGGCGGTCAAGGTGGGCGACTCCGTCCTGCGGGACGTGCTCGTCGCGCTGATCGCCGAGGGCCACGTCCTGATCGAGGACTACCCGGGCGTCGGCAAGACCGCGCTCGCCCGCGCGCTGGCGCGCTCGGTAGCCGCGCGCTACGCGCGGATCCAGTGCACCGCCGATCTGTTGCCGGCCGACGTGATCGGCACCAACGTCTTCAACCAGCCCGAGGCGCGCTTTGAGTTCCACCCGGGTCCCGTGTTCGCCAACGTCGTGCTGGTCGACGAGGTGAACCGCACGACGCCAAAGACTCAGTCGGGCCTGCTCGAGTGCATGCAGGAGGGCCGCGTCACGATCGACGGCACGACCCATGAGATCGCCCGCCCGTTCATCGTTCTCGCGACCCAGAACCCAGCCGACCTCGAGGGCACCTATCCGCTGCCCGAGGCGCAGCTCGACCGCTTCACCGTGCGCGTCTCGCTCGGCTACCCAAGCGCAACCGACGAGGCTGAGATGCTCGACCAGCACGCCGACCGCGACCGCGTCCTCGACCTCGAGCCGGTGACCGACATCGCGACGGTGCGCGCCGCACAGGCTGCCGCCGCCGCGGTCCATGCCTCGGCCCCGCTGCGCCACTACATCGTCGCCCTGACGGCCGCCACCCGCGCCGATCCTCGCGTCTCGCTGGGTGCGAGCCCGCGAGCCGGGCTGATGCTGTTCCGGGCCGCCAAGGCCCTGGCGGCGCTCTCCGGGCGCGACCACGCGCTGCCCGACGACGTCCAGGCTCTCGCGCCCTCGGTGCTGGCCCATCGCCTGCTGCTGGCGCCAGGAGTCTCGCCCGAGGAGGCCGATTCGGTGGTTGCCGACGTTCTCGGGCGGGTCCCGGCGCTGTAGAGCGATGACCCGTGCTGCCTCG
>JACDBR010000191.1 GCA_013694825.1 Solirubrobacterales bacterium | reverse complement strand
TCCGGGTCGGCAACGACAACGCATCCGCGACCCTCGATCGTCCCCGCGAGGGTTCCGGCCGGCAGCCGGCGCTGCAGCGCGGCGCGATCGGTTTCGACGCACGCGAGCGCCGCAGCCAGCAGCGGTGGCTCCCACGCGGCGTCTCTGGCCAGGCGGGCGAGCTCCTCCTCGAGCGGCGGCTGCTCTGCCAGCAGCGCCGCCAGCAAGCGCCGGCGATGACGCTGGCGCTCCCCTTCGCGCTCCGACTGGGCCTCGGCATAGCCCTCGACCGAGTCGGCCGAGATGCGGTCGATGTAGGCAAAGATGGCCTCTGCCAGCAGGCTCAGGGCCTGGGCGTCGACCCCAGCGCGCAGCGAGGCCTGGGCCAGGCGTCGCCAGGCCGCCCGCGCGCCCACCCGGTAGGCGGCCTGGAGCGAGTCGAGGGTCCGTCCCTGCCGGAGCTCGCCGCGACCGAGCTCGACGTAGACATCGCCGGCCGCCCCGCCCTGGCCGTCGGGGTCCCGAAGCAGCTCCGTGAAGCCGCGCAGCGCGGCCGCCACCCCGCGCTGCACTCCGCGCCCGAAGGAACCCTCGAGCGGGCGCGCGTATTCGGGCACCTCGCGTGCGATCGAGGCCAGGATCTCCTCGGTCACCGCCCCCAGCTCGGGTTCGATCGCATCTGCAAGCCCAGACGGCAGACCGCGCCAAGGCTCCGACTCGAGTACCCCTCGGGCGCCCGCTGTCGTTTCATCCCGGGAAGTAACTTGTCACCTGAGTGATTGAATTGGTGATCTGCGTCCGAACTCAACAGAGTAAAGACCGCCTCGCAATGAGCATATCCTGACTGCATGACCCGCACGGAGAAGATCGCCAACCTGGGCGCCGTCATCCTGCCGTTCGCCGCCACGCTGACCGCGATCGTGCTGCTGTGGAACGAGGCCGTGTCGGCCGCGGACCTGGCGATCGCCGCCGGCATGTACGTGCTGACGGCACTCGGGATAACGATCGGCTTCCACCGCATGCTCACCCATCGCTCGTTCCTGACCCCGAAGCCGGTCGAGTACGCGTTCGCCGTCCTCGGCTCAATGGCGGTCCAGGGCCCCGTCCTGTGCTGGGTCGCCGACCACCGAAAGCACCACGCGCACACCGACGTCGAGGGCGACCCTCACAGCCCGCACGTCGGCCACGGCGACGGCCTGCGCGGCGTGCTCGGTGGCCTCCTGCACGCCCACGTCGGTTGGCTGCTCTCCACGCAGGGCAGGGCCGGCTGGAAGCGCTACGCGCCCGATCTCTACGAGGACCGCGGCATGCGCTTTATCTCGCGGCATTTCGTCGCGCTGGTCGTGCTGAGCCTGGCGATTCCGGCGGGGCTCGGCTACCTCGTGACCGGCACTCTGCTCGGAGCCGCGACGGGACTCCTGTGGGGCGGCCTGGTGCGGATCTTCTTCGTGCACCACATCACCTGGAGCGTCAACTCGGTCTGCCATTTCCTCGGCTCGCGCCGATTTGCGACCGACGACCATTCGACGAACGTCTTCTGGCTCTCGATCCCGTCGCTCGGGGAGTCTTGGCACCACAACCACCACGCCTTCCCGCGCTCGGCCCGCCATGGCCTGCGGCGCGGCGAAGTCGATCCCTCCTGGCTCGTGATCCGTCTGCTCGAACGGCTCGGGATCGCTCGCAACGTCGTCCGGATCACCCCCGAGCGCCAGGCCCAGCGCGAGCTTCAGGGCTCCTGAGCGCTCCCGGTCGCGCGCGGCCCCGCGTCAGCCCCTCGCCCGACTTCGCCGCCCGGTGAGACGCGCAGCGCAACCTCGTGCTGCCGCTCGCCGGGTGGCTCAATCGCCACACGAGTTGAGAAGGGCCCGTCTTACGGGCTTATCTTCACTCGCTCGCGCCGGAGGCTCGGGAGCCCCAGGTGCTTCCCGCGAACCCGCGTGCTCCGGTGACCACGGAGGGGGAGCGCGGTTCGGTCGTCCAGGGGGTCTGCGCCTAGGCGGCCCTCGCGGGCGCGGCGCGGCGCTCCCCTGACGAGCGCTCGGCGAGGGGCGCCTCGGTAAACAGCTCGGCGAGAGCGGCGTGGGTCTGGCGCGGCTTCTCGAGCTGGGGCACGTGGCCGCACTCGAGCTCCAGATGGCGCGCGGCCGGCAAGGTGCGCTGAGCGTGCTTCATAAAGCCGATTGGTACCAGGGTGTCCTGACGCCCCCAGACGAACAGCGACGGCGGCTCGAGCGCGGCGAGCCGGGTCCAGAAGCCGCGCTCGCCGTACGGCTCGTCCATGTAGATGTTGCGCGCCGCCTGGTAGAAGGCGTTGCGTCCGCGAGGAGTCGCGTAGCAGCGCAGGAAGTCGTCGACCCCGGCGGCGGTCCAGCCGGAGTCCGCCCCGGGCACGAGGCGGCGGACGATCGGGTCGGTCGCCCACATCGGCGCGGGCTGGACGAGCCCGAGCCGCGGCAAGGGAAGTGAGAGCAGCCAGCCCCAGCGACGATCGCGGAGCCACGCCAGGGCCGGGCTCAGCAGCCCGAGGCTGCCGACCCTCTCCGGATGCCTGAGGCCGACCTCGAGCGCGATGCGCCCACCCATGCTGTTGCCGACCAGATGCGCGCGCTCGAGCCCGAGCGATTCGAGCACGCCGACGATCACGCGGGCGAAGTACGCAGCGTCGTAGGCCGCGGCGATGGGCTTGTCGGACTCTCCGAACCCGGGCAAGTCGATCGAGATGACTCGATGAGTCTCGGCCTAGAGCGCTGACCGTCGGCAGGAACGAGGCCTTCGTGCCCCCGAGCCCGTGCAGGCAGAGCACCGGGTCGCCGGCGCCTGCCTCGACGCTCGAGATCCGGCCCTCGCGGGTGCGGATAGAGCGGAAGCGGAGCCGCCGCTCATCGTCGGCGAGGCCGCCGATCGCGGCCAGGAAACCGACGCCGAGATGGAGGTTGCGGCGCACCTGAAGCTCGCCTCGTCGAAAGGCGTCCATCCCGGCGCGCAGGTCGACGGCGATCCGCTCCCAGACTGCATGCGGAGCCTCGAGCAGGGCGTCGGGCTGGCCCGAGCAGGACTCGAGCCGAGCTCCGTCGCCCGAGATGATGGCATCGCCACAACCGTCTTCGCCGCGCAGCTCGAGCCGGATTCGTGCCTCGGCATCCAGCGGCTCGATCGCGCCCGGCCGGTAGCGCTCGACCAGCGCTTCGAGGATCGGCGCCGGCGGAGCGTGATCCCTGCGTCCCCCTGAGAGCGCCATCAGCTCAACATCCTCTCAGTCCGCGGGCTCGCGCGGTAGCGCCCGCCCGGCGTCATGCGCCGGGATCGAGCTCGGCGGCCCTTTCCGGAGGCTCGTCGAGCGGCTCGAGGAGCCACTCGGCGAGGGTCATGATCCGCTCCGGTGGGAAACGCTCGGGGTCGGTCAGGAGCAGCCTGACGGACTCGTCGGCGACCGTCGAGAGGGTGATCGCGAGCAGCTCGGGATCCGGAGAGCGGCCGGCGCGGCCGAGTCCGGGCCCGATCGACTCCGCGAGCTCGGCGATAACCGCCGCGCGCCCTTGCTCGATCCGCTCGCGCAGCAGGCCGGGCGCTCCCTCGGGGGGCATCAGGACGAGGCGCCAGGTCAGCGGGTCATCGCGGGCCACGTCGAGGTAGGCGCGCAGGCCGGCCAGCAGTGCTTGACGAGCGTTGGACGGGTCCAGTCGCGCCGGGACCACGCCGGCGAGCTGGGCGAGGGCGCGGTTGGCCTCGCGGTCGACGAGCTGCTCGAGCAGCCCCGGGAGGTCGCCGAAATGCGAGTAGACGATCGGCCGGGTGATCCCCGCGCGGCGGGCGACGGACTCGATCGACACGGCGTGCATCCCGCTCTCGCCGACAAGCTCCTTGGCGGCGTCGAGGATCTGCTCACGGCGCGCTTCGCCGCTGAGGCGGATGGCCCTCGATTGGCTTGCGTCGGCTTGCCTCACCGCGGCTACGGTACTGTAGTTACGGTCGTGTAACAAAGGCTGGGAGGTTCGGGTTGAGTGGAGACTTGCGGGGCCGCAGGGTTCTCATCACCGGCGCGGCGCGGGGGCTCGGCGCCGAGGTCGCCGTCCAGCTCGCCGCCCGCGGCGCCCGCCCGGCGCTGGTC
>JACDBR010000179.1 GCA_013694825.1 Solirubrobacterales bacterium | reverse complement strand
GGCTCGCTGGAGCGAGCGGGCTCGCCGTCCGGCGCCGGCTCGCCCGGGCGGCCCCCGGCGGGGTCTTCGCCGGCATCCGGCTGGCTCTTCCTGAAACGCCGCGAGGCCATCCGGCTAACGCGGGGCGAGGGGCGGAGCTACGATCTCGCCGCCCGGCGGTTCGAGTGGCCGGGCCTCGTCCGACCACGCGGTGACGCCGCCGCTCAGGCTGTGGGCGTCGTAGCCGGCCTCTCGAAACGCCTGTGCGGCCATCGCCGATCGGCTGCCGCCGCGGCAGACGAAGACGAGCGGGCGGTCGCGGGGGATCTCGCCGGCGCGCGAGGTCAGCTCGTTCATCTCGACGTGGATCGAGCCCGGGATCCGACCCGCCTCCCACTCGTTGTCCTGCCGGACGTCGACCAGTAGCGCACCCTGACCGAGCAGCTCGCGGGTGCGGTCGGCGGAGAGCTCGAGCTCCTGCTCGGGGGCGGCATCGCTCATCGGCACATGAATACCATCCCGCGTCGCCGAACCCCGAATCGAGCTAGGAGCCGTGAGCAGATGCCAGAAGCCGTGATCGTCGATGCAGCTCGCACCCCTATCGGGCGTGCCTTCAAGGGCTCGTTGGCCCAGCAGCGCCCCGACGAGGTCGGCGCGTTCATTGTCGATCAGCTTCTCGCCCGCAACGAGGGCCTCGACTCGGCCAGCGTCGAGGAGATCTTCGTCGGCTGCGGAATGCCGCAAGGCCTCCAGGGCTTCAACATCGCGCGGATCATCGCCCTGCTCTCCTCCGAGCTCCCTGAGACGACGACGGGGGTGACGATCTCGCGCTATTGCGCCTCGAGCCTCGACGCGATCCGCCACGCCGCCAACGCGGTCAAGGCCGGCCAAGGGGATACCTACGTCGCGGCCGGCGTGGAGTGGGTGAGCCGCTTCAACGAACGCTCCGAGGTCGCGGGCGTCGCCGACCAGAACAGCTCGCTTCAGGGCGGGGACGGCCACCCCAACGCCTACATCCAGATGGGCGAGACGGCGGTCAACGTCGCCAAGCGCTACGAGGTCACCCGCGAGGACATGGACCGCTATGCCCAGCGCTCGCAGGAGCTCGCCGTCGCCTCGCAGGAGTCGGGCTTCTTCGGTCGCGAGATCGTCGCGGTGAGTGTCAACGGCACCGAGGTCGACACCGACGACGGCCCGCGAGCCTCCTCGAGCTATGAGAAGCTCGCCTCGCTGGACGAGGCCTTTCCGGGCGGCGGCGGGGTGACCGCCGGCAACTCCTGCCCGCTGAACGACGGTGCCGCGGCTGTCCTCGTGATGTCCGACGAGCGCGCGCGAGAGCTGGGGCTGGCCCCGAAGGCGCGGATCGTCACAGCCGCGACCCAGGGCAACGAGCCCGAATACATGGGGGTCGCCCCGATCGGCGCCGTCGCCAAGGTGCTCGACCGTGCTGGGATGACGATCGACGACATCGACGTCGTCGAGCTCAACGAGGCCTTCGCCGCGCAGGTGATCCCGATCATGGCCGAGTGCAAGATCCCGCTCGACAAGCTCAACACGCACGGCGGGGCGATCGCCCTCGGCCACCCCTTCGGGATGACCGGGGCGCGGATCATGACCACGCTGTTGAACGCCATGGAGTCCGACGACCACCAGGTGGGTCTGGAGACGATGTGCGTCGCCGGCGGCCAGGGCGAGGCGATGATCGTGGAACGGCTGACCTAGCCGCCGCGCGGCTGAGCCAGCCGCCGGCGCAGGTCCGGACCTTGCAGCAACGAGAGCTGACCCGTCGGCCGGTGCGCCCCTCCCGCCAGGACTGGGCCGGCTTTCGGGTGCATGGCGCGGGTTTCGCGGCCCACGCCGGCGAAGTGGTCGCGGGCGCCTGACGCTTTCGGGCGACTAACCGTCAGGCTCACAGCCGATGGAGCTCGTCCCGACCCTGTTCAGCACCGGCTGGGCGGCCGGCGTCAACGCCTACGCCTCACTGGCGCTGCTCGGCTTGCTCGGCCGGGCGGGCGTCGGCGAAGTGCCGGACGCGCTCGAGAGCACTGCTGTCATCGCCCTCGCTGGAACGATGTTCCTCGTCGAGTTCGTCACGGACAAGATCCCCTACCTCGACAACCTCTGGGACCTGATCCACACCGCGGTGCGGCCGGCGATCGCGAGCGTGATCGCCGTCGCGTTCAGCGGCGAAGCGTCGGGGGCCGAGGTCGACGAGGCGCTCGCCGCGGCCGGCTCCGGAACGACGGCGCTAGCGAGCCACGCCGTCAAGGCCGGGCTGCGGCTCGGGATCAACACCTCGCCCGAGCCGGTCTCCAACATCCTCACCAGCCTGCTGGAGGACGGGTTGGTCGCGGTCGTGATCGTGCTCGCGGTCGAGAATCCCGTCCTCGCCGCCGTGATCGCGGCGCTGCTGCTGGCGCTCGGGATCGGGGTTGTGGTCTTCCTGGGCAAGCGCGTCCGCCGTGGCATCGCGCGCCTGCGCGAGCGCCGGCGCGGGCCGCCTCGTGCTCCGTCCTGACCTGCTTGCATCCGCGCCCATGAACGATTCCGCGCACGAGACCGTCGATCGCACCTCGCGCCGCGTGAGGGCTCGCGATCGATCGCGGCCAGCGAGCCTTTGCACGCCGGGGTCTCGCACAGCGCTCGTCCTGCTCGTTGCGCTCGCCCTAGCGCCGAGCCTCGCGGGTTGCTCGCAGGGCGACCGCGAGCCGGCGAGCGGTGAGGGCCCGGGCCCCAGGAGCGCCAGGAGCCCGGCCTCCGAGGCCGTTTCCGGGTCAGGGGATTCCGGCCCGCGCGCCGCCGGGGCCGAGCGACGCCAGCGTGTGACGCTGTCCTTCGCCGGTGACCTGCTGGTCCACGAGCCGGTCTGGCAGCGTGCGCTCGAGCTCGGCGGAGGGGAGTACGACTTCGAGCCGATGTTCGAGCCGCTGCGGGGCCTGGTCGAGCGCGCCGACATCTCCTTCTGTCACCTCGAGACGCCGATGACGAGCGCGCCGCCCCAGGGCTACCCGGTCTTCAACACGCCGCCGCAGGTGGCCGACGCGGTTGAGGCGACCGGCTGGGATGCATGCAGCACGGCTTCCAACCACTCGCTCGACCAGGGGCTCGAGGGCATCGCCGAGAACGTGCGGATCCTCGACAAGGCCGGGA
Organism: Solirubrobacterales bacterium; assembly: GCA_013694825.1. Taxonomy (GTDB): domain Bacteria; phylum Actinomycetota; class Thermoleophilia; order Solirubrobacterales; family 70-9; genus JACDBR01. The sequence goes on along the minus strand of JACDBR010000179.1, from coordinate 940 downwards.
TCGAGCACACCGGGACCTCGGCCCAGAGCGGAGAGCGCTCGGACGCGGCCGTCTTGCGGGCCGAGGGCATGCGGGTCGCGCTGCTCTCCTACACGACCGACACCAACGGCCTGCCCGTCACCGAGCCGGCTTCGGTCAACCTCGCCGACCCGCGGCAGATGCTGGCGGACGCGGAGCGCGCGCGGCGCGAGGGCGCCGATGCCGTGATCGTCAACATTCACTGGGGTAGCGCGATGGTTCCCGAGTACGTCGGCGAGCCAAACCCGGCGCAGCGCGGGCTCGTCGATGAGCTGCTGAGCTCGCAGGCGATCACCGCCGTTGTCGGCCAGGGCCCGCACGTCGTCGGCCCGCTCGAGGTTCGCGACGGACGCGGGATCGTCTACAGCGAGGGCAACCTGATCTCCAACCAGGGCTCAGCCAGCGGGCTCGCGGCGGAGAGCCAGGACGGCTTGATCGCGCTGCTGACCCTGGTTGACCGGCGGGGTCAAAGGCCCACGGTCAGCGCCGCCCGCTACGTGCCGATCTACACGACGCAGCCGGAGTACGTAGTCGAGCCGGTCGGCCGGGCGCTCTCCCGGGGCAGGCTCGACCCGACGCTGGCACGCGCGTCGTACGAGCGCACCGTCGAGGTCGCTGGTCGCTCGGAGCAGGTCAGACCACTTCCAGGCGGGCTCGGCGGTTGATCCGAAGGTGTCTTGCATCTCCCCTAACGAGCCGCGTCGTCCTGGCTAGAGCCCGGATAGCGGTGCCTAAGCAGGACGACAGCCGGACTCGCAACGCAGGAGGCCCCGGGCTCCGGCTGGCTTGGACGAGCTCAGCGGCGGGCGTCGAGCTCATCGGCGATCAGCCTCGCCAGGGCCAGCGAGGAGGTCGCCGCGGGCGAAGGGGCGTTTCGGACCAGCAGCGCGTGCTCTGAGCTCGAGAGCAGGAAGTCATCGAC
>JACDBR010000134.1 GCA_013694825.1 Solirubrobacterales bacterium | reverse complement strand
GTCCGGGGCGGTGGGGCCGAGCCCGACGGGCAGCTCAGCCTCGACGAGGCGGAGGCGCCGGCCGACCCCGCGGCCGACGCTCGGCTCGCCTGGGAGCTCGCCGGCCGCCAGCGAGAGCTGATCGAGGAGTTTGGGCTCGAGCCGCTGCTCAACGAGGTCGAGATGCCGCTGATCGAGGTCCTGGCCGCGATGGAGCGCGTCGGGGTCAAGCTCGACGCGGAGCGCCTGGCCGAGATCGGCGCCGGGATGGCCGAGCGGATCGCCCAGCTCCAGGCCGAGATCTACGAGCTGGCCGGCCGCGAGTTCACGATCGGCTCCCCGCAGCAGCTCGGCGTCCTGCTCTTCGAGGAGCTCGGCCTCTCTCGCAAGCGGCGCGGCAAGACCGGCTACTCGACCGACGCCAGGGTGCTCTCCCAGATCCGCGACGAGCACGAGATCATTCCCCGGATCGAGCAGTGGCGCGAGCTGACCAAGCTCAAGAACACCTACCTCGACTCGCTGCCGACGCTGATCGACCCCGAGACCGGCCGCATCCACACGACCTTCAACCAGGTGACCGCGGCCACCGGCCGGCTCTCGAGCACCAACCCGAACCTCCAGAACATCCCGATCCGCTCCGAGGTGGGGCGCCCGGTCCGGAGCTGCTTCGTCGCTGAGCCGGGCCACCTGCTGCTCTCGGCCGACTACGACCAGGTCGAGCTGCGGGTGCTCGCCCACGTCGCCGGCGAGGACGTGCTGCGCGAGATCTTCGCCTCCGGCGAGGACATCCACACCGCCACCGCGGCCGAGATGCTGGCGACGGACGGGCGCGAGATCGGCCCCGCCGAGCGCTCGAAGGCGAAGATGATCAACTACGGGATCGCCTACGGCCTCTCGGCTTTCGGGCTCGCCGACCGGCTCTCGATCCCGCGCGAGGAGGCGGCCGCCTACATCGACCGCTACTTCCAGCGCTTTCCGGCGGTCCAGCGGTTCATCGACGAGACGATCGAGCGGGCCGAGCGCGAGGGCCGCGTCACGACCCTGCTCGGCCGGCGGCGGAACATCCCCGAGCTGCGCTCCAGCAATCGCCAGCGAAAGCTGCTGGGCGAGCGGCTCGCGGTCAACACGGTGATCCAGGGCACGGCCGCCGACATCATCAAGCTGGCGATGATCAACTGCCACCGCGCGCTGGCCGACGCCGGGTTTGCGACCAGGCTGATCCTTCAGATCCACGACGAGCTGCTCTTCGAGGGGCCCGAGACGGAGATCGAGCGTGCGCGCGAGATCGTCGTCGGTGAGATGAAGCAGGCCTTCGACCTCGATCCGCCGCTTCAGGTCGAGCCCGGAGTTGGCCCCGACTGGTTGGCGGCCAAGTAGGCAGGCCTCGCCGCACCCCTCCGACCCCTGATTGCGTGCGCCGGTAGGTTGCTCGCGTGGGCGACGACCAGCGCATAAGTCGCGGCATGGAGCGCCAGCTCGGGCGTCGCGCAGAGCGGCTCCGGGCCGGAGAGCGGAGCGTCGGCTGGAAGCTCGGCTTCGGCACCTCTCAGGCGATGGAGAAGCTCGGCATCTCTCAGCCGCTGGTCGGGTTCCTGACCGACGCCGGGCGGGTCGAGCCCGGCGCGACGGTCTCGCTCGACGGGATCGAGAACCCGAAGCTCGAGCCGGAGATCGCGCTCCACCTGGGCTCCGACCTCGAGAGCGGCGAAGACCCCGCCGTCGTGCGGGCCGCGGTCGCGAGCGTGGGCCCAGCCTTCGAGCTGGTCGACCTCGATGCTTCCGCCGAGAACGTGGAGGAGATCCTCGCCGCCGACATCTTTCATCGCCGCATCGTCTCCGGCCCCGGGGCCGACCCCGATCGGCTCGAGGGATTGCGCGGGGAGTTGGTCGGGCCGGGCGGCGAGCGGACCGAGGTAGCCGATCCGGCCGAGCTCACCGGCCCGCCGCTCGCCCTGCTCGCCCATGTCGCCGACTTGCTCGCGGCCCAGGGCGAGCGCCTGCGCGCGGGCGAGCTCGTGATC
>JACDBR010000124.1 GCA_013694825.1 Solirubrobacterales bacterium | reverse complement strand
CGAGTCGACCAGCTGGGTGCCCGGCTGGGCGAGCTCGGCGCGGATCAGCATCGCGAGCAGACCGCCTAGGAAGAAGAAGAAGAACGTCGTGACGACGTACTGGATCCCGATCACCTTGTGATCGGTGTTGAAGCGGAAGTAGTCGCGCCAGCTGTGCGCTCCGTGCTGGGAGTGATCCTCGGGCAGGGTCGGCTTGCCCGCCGCCCAGCGGAACCAGTAGTCGAAGCAGCCGATCCCGACGAGGAAGCCGAGCGGCGCCGTGGTCCCCGGCACGACGAGGTGCGGGTAGTCGGTCTGGTCGGTGTCGAAGAGCGGCATTCCGGCCAGCGCGCGCAGGCCGATCACGAGCCCGAAGCCGAACAGGCCGCCGAGCCCGAATCCGAAGATCGCGCGGGGCATTCCCGGTGCCCTCAGTGCCGCTGGCAACTTACCTGAGCCTCCCTCGAGCGACGCCCTACTCGGACGCGCTTCCTTCCTCGGTCGGGGTCGGCGGCTCCGAGCTGGTGTCGTCGTTCTGAGAGCTGCCCTCCGAGCCCTGGGTCTCGCCGCTTTGCTTCTGCTCGGCGACCCACTGGTCGAACTCCTCCTGCGACTCGACGACGACGATCGCGCGCATCGTCGTATGCCCGAGCCCGCAGAGCTCGGTGCACGTGAGCGTGAACTCGTCCTCCTCGTTGGGCGTCACGACCACGTCGTCATCGACCTCGCTGCTGGGCGTCCCAGGCTGCCTGACGATGTCGCGCTTGATCCGCCACTCGGGAACCCAGAAGGAGTGGATCACGTCGAGCGTCTGGAGCTTGAGCTCGAGCTGCTGGTCGACTGGGACGTGGAGCTCGTCGGAGCTGATCCCCTCCTCGGGATAGTCGAAGGTCCACGCAAACTGCTGCGCGGTGACATCGATCGGCATCGCGTCCTCGCCCTTGGCCTCGATGTCCTCGAGGATGACCCAGCTGTAGATCGCCGCCGCCAGGACGATGATCGTCGGGATCGCGGTCCAAGCGATCTCGAGCTTGGTGTTGCCGTGGATCGGCTCGCCGTCGGACTCGTCGCCGGGCTTGGCTCGGAAGCGCCAGAGCGCGTAGAAGAGCGCGACCATCACGACCGCGAAGACATAGGAGGAGATCACGATCATCACGTCGAGCAGGCGGTCTATCGGACCCGCCTCGACCGAGGCCGCCTGGCCGTTCCAGTCGGGGATCAACATGATCACCGACGAAACCGTGCCGACCAGCAGCGATAGGCCGCCGAGCTTGAGATACGTCCCGCGGGTCACCGGACCGGCATTGTAATCATGCGGGAGGCGCGGGCTTTAGCTCAGCTTCATCGTGCGAAGCGCCACTTGAAGCCGGTTTCAGGGTTTCGCGACGGTGCCTCACCGGGGCGTCACGAGAGTCAGCCGATCGAGCTTGCCGGCCGAGGCCGCGAGCACGCTCCGCGCGACGCCCTCCCAGCTCCACAGCCGCGCCACCACCTCGCGGAGCGCCCCGCCGGTGGCGGCGCGCTCGGCCTCTGGCAGCGCGAGCCAGCGCTCGACCCGGCTCGCGATCGCCTCGACCGCGCCGATGCCAAGCGGGAACGAGACGAGGTCGGCCAGTCTCGGCTCGAGGCCGGCCGCCAGCTCGCCGCTGACCTCAGCCATCCCCGAGTGATCGGCCGAGACCGGGAGCACGCCGGCCGAGGCGGCCTCGGCGGCGACCATTCCGAAGGCCTCCGGGAATGTGCTCGGGAAGACGAGCGCGTCGCAGCTGGGAATCAGCCGCGCCACCTCGCCGTGCTCGAGCCGGCCGGCCGGCTCGACGCTGTCCACGGCCGCCTCAGCGGCTTCGAGGTATCCGTCGGGGGGCTCGGCGAGGAAGGCCGAGAGGATGGCGAGCGGCGAGGGCTCCCCGCCTTCGAGGCCACGGCCGGCGGCGGCGATCTCCCGGGCTTGGTCGAGGTCGCCGGAAGACAGTGCCGCCCAAAGGCGCTCGAGTCCCTCGGCGTACTCGCCGAAGCCGACCACAATCAGTCGGCTGGCCGGCTGGGCTCGGTGAACGAGCGGCCAGGCGGCCAGCAGCAGATCGACGCCCTTGGAGACGATCAGCTTGCCGACGAAGACCACGCGCGGGCCTTCGGCCGCGGCAAGGTGCCTGATCGCCACAGCTGCGCGGGCCGGGTCGCGGCCCCAGACCGCGGGCTCGGGCGCATCGGCGGCGGGTCCTGGGGGATCGACAGCGGGACGTGGCGTATCGGCAGCGGGTCCTGTCGGGGGGCCCCCGCCCCCCGCCACCCGCTGACCAGCACGCTCCGGTGAGAGGCTAGTGGCGAGCTCGATCAGTCTTGTTCGGCGGACCTCAGGCGGGACGGGGGAGAAAAGCTCGGTGTCTACGCCTGGGGGGCCGAGGCGAGTCTTTGCCCTGATCGTCTCGTCGTCGAGGGCCTGCCAGAGCGACTCCGCCGTGTGGCGGGAGCCGGCGAGGATGGCGGAGGCGGCCCTGGCTCCTTCGAGCGCGTAGGGGAGGAAGCGATCGGGCTCCGGCTTGACGGCGTACTCGAGCGCCGAGCCGTGGACCTTGACCGCGAAGCCCGGACCGCCGTCGCCTTCGCCGAGTCCGGCCCGGGCGAGGATCGCGGGCCCCATGACGAGGTGGTTGGCGAGCGCCGCGTCGATGCCTCCGGCCGCCTCGGCGACTGATCGCACGGCGGCTACGTTGGCCTCGAGGTAGCGGTCGAGCTCGGCCTCGCTCAGCTCGGTGAAGGTCTTGACCTCGAAGCCCTCGTAGGCATCCTTGACGTAGACGGGAAGCAGGCCTCCGATCTCGGGGATCCAAACCGAGACGCTTCCGCCTTCCCCGCCTTTGTCCTCGTCCTTGATCGGCGCCGGCTGCCGATCCGCAACGAGCTCCACGTAGCGATCGACCCAGGGCAGATCGGCGGCAGAACGGTCCTGGCAGAGCAGGTGGACCTCGTGGCCGAGCCGCGCCAAGGCGGGAGCAAGGCTGGCGTTGTAGACGTTGGAGCCCGTGCCGCGAAGCAGGAAGGCGTGGAAGATCAGGACCCGCATCGGCGCACCGTATTTCGCCCGGCACTGTCCTGCTTTGTAGTCGCATTGCGACCCCAAAGCAGGACGACGTTGGCCGGAGGCCATCCTCGCGCTCGCCGCACACGCGGAACTCCCGGGCGGTCTCTCGCTCGCCGCCCCCGCGGATATATTGCGGCCCGTGAACCGCCAGCAGATCTACCGGCTGCGCGCCCGCGCCTCGGGCCGCGAGCGGCTGGCGCCGGTCAACGCCGACGGGGTCTACATCGACCGCGAGACCGGCGAGGAGATGGAGCCCGTCACCCGCACGCTCCCGCTCGCGCCCTCGGAGTCCTCGCTGCTTCGCACGCCCGAGAACCTGCGGGCATGCCGCCGCTGCGACCAGCTGCTCGGCCTCGACGTCTCCGACTGCCCGTACTGCGGCCTGCGCCAACCGGCACTCGAACCGGGCTCGTGAGCGAGCGGCGCGTCGCCCTCCCGGCGCCAGTTGCTCGGCGACGGTTGAGCGCCGCGGTTGTCGCGATCATCCTCGCCTCCAGCGGGCTCGCGGGCTGCGGCGATGAAGAGGAGACGGCGAGCTCGACCAGCAGCTCCAGCACGACGACCGAGCAGCCATCGACCACCAGCACGACCTCCTCGCAGCCGACGACGACGACATCGACGGCCTCGACCTCCACTCAGAGCACCTCAACCGCGCCTACGACCACCGCGACGACGCCGACCACGACCACCACCTCCACGAAGCCGGACGGCGGGGTCAGCCCGCCCGACCCAGAGAAGGAGGACTCCGAGAAGAACGACACTCCGCCGCCGGAGGGCAGTCCCGCCGACGAGTTCGAGCAGGAGTGCGAGCGAAACCCGGAGGCCTGCGGCTAGCTCGTCAGCGGGTCAGGGCTTGACGCCGCCGGAGGGCAGGCTCGGCTGCTCGCCGATCACGGTCGCGCGGTTGCCGCCGCCTCCACCGCCGTCGCCGTCGCGCTTGGCGACGAAGTAGGCCCAGTAAAGGATTCGGTTCCTGTAGCCACAGCGATACCGACGCGTGCTGCCCAGCTTGCGGTGTGGGCGGCTCTCCCGCTTGAGGAATCGAGTTCGGCCGCACTGGTCAGGGTCGTCGGGGTTCTGGCTCGCCCGCCAGATGCTGTCGTCCTTCTTGCCGAGGGTCGGCAGCCAGGTCGGCGTAGTGAGGCCGACGATGTCGCCTCTATTGACTCGGAGCGGCTGCTTGAGCGCGTACCTCGGCTGCTCATTGAGAAAGCGTTCCACCTCAACATCATTACTCTTCCGGAGCAGCTTGAGCCGGCCCTTGCGCTGCTTGTTGAGGATCGCCAGCTGAGCCGTGGCCTTGCCGCCATAATCCCTGGCGAGGCTCTTCCGGGACATCTTGCTCGGCTGTCCGAGGTCCATCCCGAAAGCGACAATGTGGCCGTCTCGTGGAACCTTCGTCGGGCCCCGCTTGCCGTTGAGCTGAGCTTGGTAGGTGGTCACCCGGACGATGACCTGGCGGCAGTTGCCCTTGGGGCAAAGGTTCCTGGCCGGGCCGCTGGAGCGGCCCAGCACCTTCGTCTTCACAGCGCCGGCAGGCTCCCCTTGTAGGACGGCCCATGCCGCCATGGCCAGGAGCGCCGCCGCGAGGGCGATCAGGGCGCCGAGGAGGGCGCGGCGGCTTGTCGGCGATGCTTTTGCCATCGAACAGTTCAGAACACGCGGCCCCTTTGCGGGTTGCGGTCGCAGCGGGGCCGAGCAAGTCCTCGCCCACATTATTCGCCGCTTGGCCGTCACTATCCTTGCCGTCCGTGGGGGCGATCGAAGCCAGCGGTCTCGAGCGTGCCTTCGCCGGTGGCATCCGGGCAGTCGACGGGGTCGACATCGACGTCGCCGAGGGCGAGATCTACGCCTTCCTCGGCCCCAACGGTGCCGGCAAGACGACCACGGTGCGGATGCTGACCACGCTGCTGCGCCCGACCGGCGGCACCGCGCGCGTCCTCGGCCATGATGTGGTCGCCGAGGACGCGAAGGTCAGGGCGACGATCGGCGTCGCCCTCCAGGAGGCGGCGCTTGACCCGCTGATGACCGGCCGCGAGCTGATCCGCCTCCAGGCGACTCTTCACGGGATGGCGCGCGCCGAGGGCAGGCGAGCCGGCGACGCGCTGCTCGAGCGGGTCGGGCTCGAAGCTGCCGCCGATCGGCGGGTCGGCACCTACTCGGGAGGGATGCGGCGGCGCCTCGACCTGGCCTCGGCACTGGTC
>JACDBR010000111.1 GCA_013694825.1 Solirubrobacterales bacterium | reverse complement strand
CGATAGAGCCGCTCGATCTCGTACTCCTTCGAGTAGCCGTAGCCGCCGTGGATCCGAAACGAGTCCTCGACGACCTCCTTGCCGGTCTCCGAGGCCAGCAGCTTGGCCATTCCGGCCTCGAGGTCGGAGCGCTCGCCCGCGTCCTTGAGCCGGGCCGCCTTCAACGTCACGAGCCGGGCCGCCTCGACCTTAGTCGCCATATCGGCGAGCTTGAACTGGATCGCCTGATGCTGGGCGATCGGCTTGCCGAACGACTTGCGCTCCTGGCTGTAGCGAAGCGCCAGCTCGAGCGCGCGCTGCGCGATCCCGACGCCGCGTGCGGCGACGTTGACGCGGCCCACCTCGAGCGCGTCCATCATCTGCGAGAAGCCCTTGCCGAGACCGTCGGGCCCGCCGAGGATGCGGCTCTCGGGGCACTTGTATCCGTCGTAGATGAGCTCTGTGGACTCAACGCCCTTGTAGCCCATCTTCTTGATCTTCGGCGGGATCTCGAGCCCCTCGAACGCGCCCGTGTTCTTCTCGACCCAGGGCTCCTTCTCCGTGATGAAGCAGGTCATCCCCTTGTGGCGAGGCTCGGCCTTCGGGTCGTTCTTCATCAGCACGAAGACGACGGCCGAGCCGAGCCCGTTGGTGACCCACATCTTCTGGCCGTCGAGGATCCAGTTGCCGTCCTCGTCGGCCTTGGCCGAACCCTTGATGCCCTGGACGTCGGAGCCGACCTCCGGCTCCGAGAGCGAGAAGGCGGCGCGGATCTCACCCGTCGCCATCTTCGGCAGGAAGTACTGCTTCTGCTCGTCGGTGCCGAACTTCATCAGCAGGTAGCAGCCGATGAAATGCGTGTTGACGACGCCCGAGATCGAGATCCAGCCGCGCGAGAGCTCCTCGACGATCATCGTGTAGGTGGTCAGGTCGAGCCCCATGCCGCCGTACTCCTCGGGAATCGTGACCCCGAACAGGCCAAGCTCCTTCATCTGCTCGACGATCGCCTCGGGGAACTTGTCCTCGCGGTCGAACTCCTCGGCGACGGGAAGGATCTCGTTGTCGACGAAGCTGCGGACCATCTCGGTGATGGCCTGCTGATCCTCCGTCTTTTCCTGATGGGTGAGGGTCGCTACGGCCATGGCTCCTGTCTCTTTGGAGAAGACTGCGCGGCGCGGGGCGGCCGCCCACCGAAAATCAAGGGCCGGGCGCCGGGCGCCACTCTAGCTGCGCCGGGGACCCGGAAGGGCAGGCCGTCAGGCGCGAACGGCCGGGGCCGCGTGGCGCCGGCCGTGGAGATCCGCTTCGTCGCCGATCACCCGGCGAGCGTCGATGTGAGCTCGGCTCAGCCGCCCGAGCCGAGCTGCACGCCGGCGTCCTCGAGCTGCATGCGAACGTCCTCGAGGCTCGTCTGGAAATCCTGCAGAGCGGTCGGGAACTCCCCGGCCGCGTCGAGGATCGCCTGCTGGTCACCGGCCTCAGCCGCCTCGCGAACGGCCGTCAGGTTGGAGTTGAAGTCCTCGAAGGTCTGGATCAACTGATCGTTGGCCTCCGCCACCTCCTCGGGCGGGCTCAGCGCGGCGAGGTCGTCAACGGCGCCCTGGATCTCCTCCTCGGCCGTGCCGACCGTCTCGGCGAGCTCCTCCGGCGACCCCGAGGCGCTGATGTCCGCACCGATCGTCTGCAGGTTCGTGCCGACCGGCTCCAGGATGCTCGTGACCTCCTGGCCGTACTCCTCGACCGAGAGCGTTTCGCTGCTCTCGCCGCCACCGTCATCGCCGCCACAGCCGACTGCCACGACGAGCGCGGCGAGCAGGGTGAGCAGCGTGCCGATCCGAAAGATCCGACTCAAGAGGTCCTCCTCAGTGCCTTGCATTTTTCGCGGCGCATCTTAGGGGCCGCGATGGCGTCCGGGTCACGAAGTCGCGGGACCCAGGACTTTATGCTCGCGCGATGAGAAATCCACGCGACTTCGCCAAGCCGCTTGCCATCGGCGCTCCCGACCCCGTGCTGGAAGTCCCGTTCCGGCCTTCGCGGATGATCCACTTCCTCGACTTCTCGAACGAGAAGATGGTCGCCAAGGCCGCCGACATCGCCGCCAAGGCCGACATCCTGCTCGGCAACCTCGAGGACGCGATCTCGGTTGACCGGAAGCAGGCGGCTCGCGAGGGCCTGATCAGGGCGGCGAAGCAGAGCGACTTCGGCGAGACGCAGTTGTGGAGCCGTGTCAACTCGCTCGAGAGCCCATGGGTGCTCGACGACCTCACCGAGCTGGTCGGCGAGATCGGCGACCGGCTCGACGTGATCATGGTGCCCAAGGTCGAGGGCGCCTGGGACATCCACTACGTCGACCGCCTGCTGGCCCAGCTGGAGGCGAAAGCCGGCGTCGCCAGGCCGATCGGCATCCACGCGATCCTCGAGACGGCCCAGGGCGTGGTCAATGTCGAGCAGATCGCCACCGCCAGCCCGCGGATGCAGGGCATGAGCCTCGGGCCCGCCGACCTGGCGGCCTCGCGGCGGATGAAGACGACCCGGGTCGGCGGCGGGCACCCCGGCTACCAGGTGATCGACGATCCCGACCCCGATCAGCCGGATGCCCCAAGGCGGACCGCTCAGCAGGATCCTTGGCATTACACGCTCGCCCGCATGGTCGACGCCTGCGCCTCTGCCGGGATCCTGCCCTTCTACGGGCCGTTCGGCGACATCAAGGACACCGCCGGCTGCGAGGCCCAATTCCGTGCCGCCTTCCTGCTCGGCTGCGTCGGCACCTGGTCGCTTCACCCGGCTCAGATCGAGATCGCCAAGAAGGTCTTCAGCCCGCCCGTCGACGAGGTTCTGTTCGCCAAGAAGGTGATCGAGGCGATCCCCGACGGCCGCGGCGTGCACATGATCGACGGCAAGATGCAGGACGACGCCACCTGGAAGCAATGCAAGGTGATGGTCGAGCTGGCCGAGATGCTGGCCGAGAAGGACCCCGAGCTGGCCGAGGCCTACGAGCTGAGCACGAACGGCTCCGGTGCCTCCGATGCCCGAAGTGAGCTGGGCTAGCTCGACGCGCCGATCGCCCCGCGCAGCCGCTCGAGCTGAGCGCGCAGCTCGCTTGGCAGCCGATCCCCGAACTTCGCCAGGTGCTCCTCGATCTGGGGCAGCTCCTCGCCCAGCAGCGCCTCGTCGACCTCGAGCAACTGGCGCATCTCCTCGGCGCTGAGATCGAGGCCGCTGATATCGATCTCGCCCTCGGCGGGCACCCTGCCGATCGGCGTCGAGACCGTCTCGCCACGGCCGTCGCAGCGCGCGAAGATGTAGGCGAGCACGCGACTGTTCTCGCCGAAGCCGGGCCAGATGAACTTGCCGTCCTCGCCCTTTTGGAACCAGTTGACGAGGAAGACCTTCGGCAGGCCCGCGCCGGAGTGCTTGCGGCCGGCGTCGAGCCAGTGCTCGAAGTAGTCGGCCATGTTGTAGCCACAGAACGGCAGCATCGCCATCGGGTCAAAGCGAAGCGCACCGACCTCGCCGCCGGCCGCGGCGGTGGTCTCCGAGGACATCGTCGCGCCGATGAAGACACCGTGCTCCCAGTCGTCGGCCTCACGGACCAGCGGCGCCGCCGTGGCGCGGCGGCCACCGAACAGGAAGGCGTCGATCGGCACGCCGGCCGGGTCCTCCCACTCCTCGGCGATCGTCGGGCACTGCGCCGCTGGGGTCGTGAAGCGCGCGTTCGGGTGGGCGGCTGGATCATCCCCATCGGGCGTCCAGTCGTTGGCGTGCCAATCGACCAGGTGCTGCGGCGGCTGCTTGGTCATGCCCTCCCACCAGACGTCGCCCTCGTCGGTGCCGGCGACGTTGGTGAAGATCGTGTTTCGCTCGATCGTCGCCATCGCGTTGGGGTTCGTCGTCTCAGACGTGCCGGGCGCGACGCCGAAGAAGCCGGTCTCGGGGTTGACGGCGTGAAGCCGGCCGTCCTCGCCCCACTTCACCCAGGCGATGTCGTCGCCGACCGTCTCGACGGTCCAGCCCTCGAGGGTCGGTACCAGCATCGCCAGGTTGGTCTTGCCGCAGGCCGAGGGGAAGGCGCCGGCGAAGTACTTGACCTCTCCCTCGGGCGAGGTCAGCTTGAGGATCAGCATGTGCTCGGCCAGCCAGCCCTCGTCGCGCGCCATGACAGAGGCGATCCGAAGGGCGAAGCACTTCTTGCCGAGCAGCGCGTTGCCGCCGTAGCCGGAGCCGAACGACCAGATCTCGCGCGACTCGGGGAAGTGGACGATGTACTTGTTCTCGGCGTTGCACGGCCAGGGGACATCCTGCTCGCCCTCGGCCAGCGGCGCGCCGACGGAGTGCAGGCAGGGCACGAAGTCGCCGTCTGCGCCCAGCACGTCGAGCGCCCCGGCGCCCATCCGGGTCATGATCCGCATCGAGACCACCACGTAGGGCGAGTCGGTCAGCTGCACGCCAACGTGCGAGATCGGCGAGCCGAGGGGCCCCATCGAGAACGGCACGACGTACATCGTGCGGCCCCGCATCGAGCCCTCGAATAGCTCGCCCAGCAGCCCGCGCATCTCGTCGGGATCGCGCCAATTGTTGGTCGGCCCGGCGGCATCCTCACTGGCCGAGCAGATGAAGGTCCGGTCCTCGACTCGGGCGACATCGTCGGGATCGGAGCGACAGAGGTAGGAGTTGGGTCGCTTGGCGTCGGAGAGGCGCTCGAATGCCCCGGCCTCGACGAGCTCGCCGCAGAGGCGGTCGTACTCCTCAGCGGACCCGTCGCACCAGTGGACCTCGGTGGGCTGGGTGAGAGCGGCGAACTCGTCGACCCAGTCGAGCAACTTGCGGTTCGATGTCGGGGCGGCGGTTGCTGTGCTGTCGCTCAAGGACGTGTCAACTCCTCTCGAAGGCGGCCTGCCGGAGCGCCGGCGGCGCAGCCTGGCCCGCGCGGCGGGGCGGGCCGGGGGTGATCTAGGACCTGCGGCCATTGTGCCTGACGGCGGCGCGCGGCGCGGTAGGGGCAGGGCGGTTTGCGGCCGGCGCAGAGAGGGAATCCTCGGGGCCAGGCGTCGCGCATAAGGCTCGGCCCCCGTCTCGGGAGGAATCAATGGTCGGACTGATCATCTACCTGCTGGTAATCGGCGTGATCGCGGGCTATCTGGCGCGGCTGCTCGTGCCCGGCCCCGACAAGATCGGCTTCGTGCGCACCGTGGCGCTCGGAATCATCGGCAGCTTCATCGGCGGCTTTCTCGGCTACCTCATAACCGGCGAGGACTTCGGCGAGGGCGCGCTGCAGGCGTCGGGCATCTTCGGCTCGATCATCGGCGCGGTCATCGCGTTGCTGATCTACCGGGCGATGACCGGCGGGCCGACGCCGCACGGCGGGCGCACGTCGACGAGTCGCGGGCCGAAGCGCCGCTAGGCGGGCGTCCAAACCCGGGCTCGGGAAAGCAGCCCTTCGAGCGCTACTCCCCCGACGCAGGCTGCTCGGGCGCCCAGCGAAGCCAGCGACCGTGCGGATCGCAGGCCGCGATCCGCCTCCCGTCCAGGCCGAGCTCGAAGCTCGCCTCGTCATCGAGTGGCTCGCCCGAGCCCTCGAGCTCGACCACGCCCGGGCGCTCGCAGGAGAGCCAGCTCGCCCCGGTACGCTCGACCGCTCGGGCGAAGTCTCGCCGGCGGGCCGGCTCGAGATAGACGAGCACCGCCG
>JACDBR010000106.1 GCA_013694825.1 Solirubrobacterales bacterium | reverse complement strand
GACCAGGACCGGGCTGAGTCGGCGCTGGCGGAGGCGATCGACTCACCCGCAGCCGAGGCCGGCGGTCGGCTGGTCGGCGTCTGCTCCGTCTACCTCGACCTGCGCTCGGTGCGCTTCGGGTCGCGAGCCTGGGTCGAGGATCTCGTCGTGGCTCCCGAGTCGCGCTCGGGCGGCATCGGCAAGGCGCTTCTCGACGCCGCCAAGGCCTGGGCGCGCGAGCACGGCGCGACCCACCTCGAGCTCGACTCGGCGTTGGCCCGTACCGACGCCCACCGCTTCTACGAGCGCGAGGGGGCTCAGAACAAGTCGTACTCGTTCGGCTGGACGCTCTAGGCCCGGGCTCCCGGGCCTGCTCGGCGGCCAGGAGAAACCCATCCCGGGCCGCGCCTAGCGGCGCAGCTCGGTGCCGTCGTAGAGCTTCTTGACCGCAAGCCGGCCGTCCGGCGCGGCCTCGAGGCAGAGCTCACAGAGCACGCATTCGTCGAGGTTGGAGCGCACGACCTCGACTCGGCCCTCGGACGCGCTGAAGATGTCGACCGGGCAGACCTCCTGGAGCTTTCGCGCCAGCTCGGCGTCGCCCGCGATCTGCTCCGAGACCTCGACGTCGATGAAGACGCCCTCCTGCCGCTCGCCCGCTGCCGCCGGCGAGCCCTCGCCGCTCACTTCGGCGCCCCCAGATGCTGCTTGACCGCATCGGGGATCTCGTCGATCCGCTCGACGACGCGGATGCCGGCGGCCTCGAGGCGGGCGATCTTCTCGGTCGTCGTGTCCTGCTTGCCCTCGACGATCGTGCCGGCGTGGCCGAAGCTCATCCCCTTCATCTCTTCGTCGTCCATGAACTTGCCGGCCATGAAGGCGACGATCGGAAGCCGCGAGTCGTGCTCGGCCACCCACTCGGCGAGCTGGGCCTCCATCCGTCCACCGGGCTCGGTGTAGATCACGATCGCCTCGGTCTCGGCGTCGGCCTCGAACAGCCCCATCAGCTCGGCGTAGGTGGAGCCGATGATCGCGTCACCGCCGATCGAGACGGCGGTCGAGACGCCGAGACCTGCCTGGGTGAGCGAGGAGGAGATCTCGGTGGTCATCCCGCCCGAGCGCGACATCACCCCGACCGGACCCGGCTGGTAGGCCTTGGCCGCGTCGCGCGCCGGGCCGCCGATGCCGCCCATCTTGCAGACGCCCGGGACGATCAGCCCGAGGCAGTTCGGGCCGATTATCCGCGCGCCGCGAAGCTCGGCGAGCTCGACCATCTGCGCGACATCGCGGCGCGGGATCCGCTCGGTGACGATCACGATCAGTCCGATTCCGTTCTCGATCGCCTCGAGCACGGCGTCCTTGGTGAAGGTGGGGGGGACGGTTACGACAGAGCCGTCCGGCACGAAGGCGGTCGCGTCGACAAGCTGCTCGACCGTGTCGTAGACCGGCACGCCGTGGACCTCGCGGCCCTTGCGGCCGGGCGTGACCCCGCCGACGACGTTGGAGCCGTAGTCGAGGCATTCGCGCGTCAGGTTGACTGCCTCGCGCCCGGTGATCCCCTGGACGATGAAGCTGAACTCGCGACTCAGCAGGATGCTCACGTGCCCGACTCCGTGACGTGGGGCGGCTCGGTTCGGTCGGGGCCGAGCGTCGCTCCGACCTGTCCCAGCGCTTCGCGGCTCTCCTCCTCCTCGGCCTCGCGTCCGGGCTCGGTCAGGTCGCGACTGGAGCCCTGGATCTTCTCGACCGCACGCCGCGCCGCCTCCCACATCGAGACCGAGCGGTCGCAGTACTCGACCCCGTAGCGGTCGAGGATCTTGAAGCCCTCCTCCTCCCAGGCGCCGGGTATGCGGAAGATCGCGATCGTCTCGCCGGGGTCCTTGCCGAGCTCGAGGCAGGCCTTGATCACGCCACGGGCGACGATGTCGACCCGGGTGTTGGAGACGATCGACATCATCACCGCGATCTTCTCGACGCCGTCCTTGGACAGGACCTCCCGTGCGAGCCCGGCCGCCTTCGCCACCGACGGGTTGCCGCCGATCTCCGAGTAGTTGGCGGGCCGCCCGCCCTGGCTTCGGACCGCGTCGGTCAGCGTCAACGAGCCGCCGCCGGCTCCGATCACGAGGCCGAGGTTGCCGGAGAAGCCGTGGTCCTTGCCCTGGATCACGCCGCGGTGGTCGGCGGCGTCGATCGCCGTGACCTCGCGCTCGAAGCGGGATGGCTCGTAGGGCTCGCGATGGTCGTCGGGCGGGATTCCGAGCACCTCGGAGAGCAGCTCCTGATGGCGCGGCGTCGCCTCGTTCTCCATCTCCATGTGCGCGTCGAGGGCGACGAAACGCCCATCGGAGAGCCGGGCCAGCGGATTGATCTCGGCCAGCGTCATGTCGTAGTCGCGATGCAGGCGCGCCAGGCGGGCGAGGATCGGGGTGGCGCGGGTCAGCTCGCGGCCGGTCACGCCGGCTCCGGCGACCACCTGCTTGGCGCGGAAGTCGGGGACCTCGAGGAGGTTCGAGACGTGGCCGCGGCCGACGTGGTCTGGGTGCTCGGAGGCGACCTGCTCGATGTCGATCCCGCCCATGTCGCTGAACAGCAGCAGCGGCTTCTTTGCCGTCCCGTCCCAGACGACGCTGGCGTAGTACTCCTGCTCGACCTCGGCCTTGGGGTCGACCAGGACGCCGCGCGGGCGGTGCCCGTTGATCTCGAGCTCGAGGATCTCGGCAGCGTGCGCCTGCGCCCGCTCGGGGGTGTCGGCGAACTTGACGCCGCCGGCCTTCATCCGCCCGCCGGTCAGCACCTGCGACTTGATCACGGTCGGGCCGCCGATTCGCTCCGCTACCTGGCGAGCCTCCTCGGCCGTGGTGCAGAAGCCATAGTCGGTGACCGGGATCCCGGCC
>JACDBR010000086.1 GCA_013694825.1 Solirubrobacterales bacterium | reverse complement strand
CCGGCACGCATCGAGGCTCCCGCCGCCCAACCTGCAGTGTTCCAATAGGCGCCGAACGCGACTCGCGCGAGCCCTGGCACCGCGTGGCGGACGCTGACCTGCGGCGGCTGCTCATCGACCCCCGCGCCCGCGGACGGGCCCGTGCCTGCTCGCGAGGCGCTCTCGGATGCTCCCCCCGACTGCGCGCCTCTGGCCGGCTCGCGCTCCGTCATCTCAGCCGAAGATCGCCAGGTGGATCAAGCCCGCGATGAAGCCGAGCACGGCGCCGTGCAGGTAGAGCAGCCACTCGTCCTCGCGCATCGCGGTGCGCAGCATCTCGGAGAACTCGCTCGGCGGCATCTCGGCCATCTTCGTCGAGATCATCTCGCGGATCGAGCGGCGCTGGCGCCTGTTGAAGGCCTCGTCGCGAAGCGGCTCCATCGTGTAGTCGACCGCTTCGCTGGCGACCGACTCGCGGATCGCGTCGTACTCCGAGCTGCCGACCGCGATTCGCAGCGCCGGCGAGACCCGGCCGGCCGCGCGATCGACCGTCGAGCGCATCGTCGACTCGATCAGCATCCGGGTGCGATCGGCGCTCGGTCCGTTGACGAGCTCGTCGCCGATGTTGGCGACGGTGATGATGTCCTCGGAGATCACCTCGGCGTACTTGGCAGCCGCCTGTTTCTGGCGCTTCAAGAATAGGCCCTGCCAGCGAAAGCCGAGGACGCGGTGCGGCTCGGTCGGCTCGAAGATCATCCAGATCGCGACCAGGTTCGTGACGTAGCCGATCACGATTCCGAACAGCGGCAGCAGCCACCACTCGTGCCAGACCACCTCGGTCAGGAACGCGGTCGGGATGCCGAGCAGGAAGCCGAAGAAGAAGCCGAAGTTGATGATGAAGCGAAGCTCACGGCGACCGACCTCGAGGAAGATCCGGTTCGAGAGCTCGGGGCGCTCGGAGATCCGCCTGATCACCATCAGCTTGACGTCGAGCAGGCTGTCGATGTTGTCGCCGATCTCGTCGGTCACCTGGCGCACGACCTCGGGAAGCTGCGCCTCGACGCGCTCGCGCACAGCCTGGCGCATCCGGGGAGTCAGCTCCTCCCACAGGCGCGGGTGCTCGCGCGACATCGTGCGGTCGACGATCGCGTGGATGTCCTGCCGCGCCGTCGAGAGAATGTGCTCGGCGATCTCGACCGGCCCGAGCTGCTGGTAGAAATCGCTCGGCCCGCCGATCTTGGCGACGCCCTTGTCGACCGCTATCGAGCCCATCTTGGCGGCCCGAGAGGGGATGATCCCCTGCCAGCCGACGCCTCCCTGCATGATTCCGGGGATCTGCTGGACGCGGCGCGGCAGCAGGTGGGCGAGCGGCGCCAGGCCCGGCAGCCGGAAGCCCTTGAAGCTGATCGGAAAGAACAGCATCAGGATCCCGGTCCAATTCGTGACGTAGCCGATCACGCCCGTGAACACGGGCACGGAGATCAGGCTGAAGGTCTCGGCATCCACTCGTCCGCGCCCTGCGCGGGGCACTCGCGGCAGCTTATTCGAGCGAAGAACGCCTCAGCCGCTGCCGGCGCCCGCGAGCCGCTCGGTGCCCTCGACCGGGGCGGTGAGGCCTATTCGCCCGCGGCCGAGCCCGTCACCCGATCCCTCCCTGGCCTGGGGCACGGATCGCCTGACGAGCCGCGTCGGCCTCCAGCCCCAGCCCCTCGAGCAGGTCAACCGCTGTCGATCGAACTTGGCCGACGATCACCGAGACCGAGAGGTTGCCCGTCTCCTGGAGCGCTTCGGTGGCCTTCGAGGCGGCGCTGAGGGCGGCGCGCTCGGTCGCCGAGCCGTCGGCGGGATCGGAGAGGAAGTCGAAGATCTCGCCGACGGCGCCGGCCAGGTCGCGGATCGCTTCGATCGCCAGGGGCGGCACCCGCTCGCCGAGCTCAGTGGCGCGAACCGCGCCGCGAGCCAGGACTCGGGTATTTCGCACGGCGTGGTCGAGCGGTGCCTGCGCCTCGGAGAGGTAGCGCACGTGGCGGCGCGAGCGCCGGCGCGGCGGGGAGTAGCGGATCGTCTCGTCGGCCACCATGACCGCCTCGCGAAATCGGGCGAGCAGCGGATCGATCGAGCGCCCGCGCTCGAGCGCCTCCTGCGCGGCGGCCGTGTCGCCGCCGGCCAACGCGTCGGCGATATCGATGAGGGTCGCGGCGAGCTCGCGAACGAGCGGCTCGAGCTCGCGGCGCACCAGCCTAACCGGGTGCGTCGGCGTGATCGCGTTGGCGAGCAAAGCGACGGCGCCGCCGATCACGGCGTCGAGGAAGCGGGCGGCGGTGATGCCGTCGGTCGGTGGCTGCAGGGTGACGACGAGGACCGCCGAGACCGCCGCCTGGTTGACGAGCAGGGTGCCGCCGCCCAGTAGCAGCGCCACGGCCATCGCCAGCGAGACGACGACGACGAGCTGCCAGGCTCCGGTCCCGATCACCAGCACGATCAGGTCCGCGACGCCGATCCCGAGCGCGACTCCCAGCGCGACCTCGACGGCGCGCCGGCCGCGCTGTCCGATCGCCAGGCTCAGGGTGAGGATCGCAGCGACGGCGGCAAAGAACGGCTGCTCGTGGCCCAGCAGCTCCCGCGCGACCAGCCAAGCAACGCCCGCCGAGACGCCAACCTGCGCGATCGTCAGCGCGTTCCGGCGCACGACCTCGACGCGGTCGCGCACCGACTCGCGCGCAACCTCCAGGGTCGCGACCGGTCTCGGCCGTGCTCCCGTCACTCGCTACCAGTGTCGTACGCGTAGCGCCCGGCGTGCAGTCCGGTTGAGAATCTGCCGCGAAGTGCCCGCATGAGGGCTCGGAGGGTCCGGCGACGGGAGACTTGCGAGGCATGGATGCCGAGCACCAAGGCCCCCATGGATGGGA
>JACDBR010000246.1 GCA_013694825.1 Solirubrobacterales bacterium | reverse complement strand
CTCCCGGTTCGAGCTGCTCGAAGCCGTCTGGGACCAGGCCTACGAGAATCGCTCCAACATCGTCGACTCGTACATGCGTTTCGTCCGCGCGAAGATCGATAAGCCGTTCGGGCGTGCCTCGATCGAGACGGTGCGTGGATCGGGCTATCGGGTGCGCGAGGATGGCGGGTGAGCAGGCTTCCGATCCGCCTGCGGGTGACGCTCGTGTTCGCGACGGCGATGGCCGTGCTGCTGGGGGCGCTCTGCCTGTTCGTCTACCTGCGATTCCAGGCCCAGCTGACCGAGGCCGTCGATCAGGGGCTGCGGACCCGCGCCGACGAGGTCGCATCTCTGGCTCGCGAATCGGGTTCCGCGCTGAAGCGCTCGTCGCAGGATGCGCTGGCCGAGTCGGAGGAGAGCTTCGCCCAGCTTCTCTTGCCCTCTGGTGAGGTCCTCGACTCAACCGAGCAACTCGGAAGCCAAGCCGCGCTGAGCGCCGAGGAGGCTCGCGCTGCGAGCTCCGAGCCCGTCCTGATCGAACGCTCGGAGTTGCCCGCGATCGAGGGCTCCTCACGGATCCTCGCCGGTCCGATCGAGCTCGGGGGCAGGCCGCGCGTGCTCGTCGTCGGCTCATCGCTCGACGATCGAGACGAAGCGCTCGGGAGCCTCGCAGTGCTGCTCGGGATCGGTGCCCCGGTCGCTCTGCTGCTCGCCTCGCTGGCCGGCTTCGCGGCCGCCAGCGCCGCATTGCGCCCGGTCGAGGCGATGCGACGCCGCGCCGAAGCGGTCTCGGCCGAGGATCCCGGCGAGCGACTGCCGCTGCCCGCTGCCCGCGACGAGCTTCGCCGCCTCGGGACGACCCTGAACGAGATGCTCGACCGGCTAGCCGCAGGGCTCGAGCGCGAGCGCGCCTTCGTCGACGACGCAAGCCACGAGCTGCGCACCCCGCTGGCGCTGCACAAGACCGAGCTCGAGCTCGCCCTGCGCTACGGCGAGAGCCCCGAGGAGCTCCGCAGATCGATCTCCTCGGCGATCGAGGAAGCCGACCGGCTGGCCGCGCTGGCCGAGGACATGCTCGTTGTCGCCCGCGCCGAGGGGAGGGAGATTCCGCTGCGCCTGGAGTCGATCGACGCCCGGGCGCTGCTCTCCGATGTCCGCGAGCGCTTCGCCTCCCGGGCCGATACGGAGGGACGCGAGATAGCGATCGCAGCAGGCGAGCCGGTGGCCGTGCTAGTCGATCGGCTGCGCCTCGAGCAGGCGATCTCCAACCTGCTCGACAATGCCCTCCGCCACGGCGAGGGCAAGGTGACGCTCGCCGCCGAGCGCCGAGACGATGCCGTCGAGCTTCACGTACGCGACGAGGGCGCAGGGCTGCCGCCCGATTTCATCGCCCACGCGTTCGAGCGCTTCAGCCGCGGCGACGCCGCGCGCGGGCGCGGCGGCACGGGCCTCGGACTGGCGATCGTCGACGCGATCGCCCGCGCCCACTCGGGCTCGACAGGGGTGCGGAATCTCGACTCGGGCGGCGCCGATCTGTGGGTCGAGGTGCCGGCTGGCGAGTCTGGGTGACCCGGCCGCCAGGCAAGGAGTCTTACCCGGGGCGATCTGGCTTCTCCGGCTATACTTGCGCTAACAACTACCTCTTTGGCGCCGGCGGCCCACGCCCCAACGACGCTCGGAAAGGGCCGTGATATGTCACCCACAAGCGCGCCGACCGAACCGACTTCCACCGGCTCGCGGCTGCCCGCCGCCGCACGACTCGGCCCCGTCGAGCTGATCGTCACCGACCTCGACCGCACGCTTGACTTCTACTCCCGGGTGATCGGCCTTCATAGCCACCGCCGCGAGGGTGCTATCGCCGCGATGACGAGCGGTGGCGAGAACGTGCTGATCTTCCACGAGCAGCCCGAGGCCCGTCGCGCCGGCAGCCACGCCGGCCTCTTCCACGTCGCCCTGCTCTACCCCACCCGGCTGGAGCTCTCCCGCGTCGCCCGCCGAGTTGCGAGCTCGGGCTCGCCGGTCACGGGGGCCTCCGACCACGGCACGCACGAGGCGATCTACTTGTCCGACCCCGACGGCAACGGGCTCGAGCTCGCGGCCGACCGACCGCGCGAGCAGTGGCCCGACGTCAGCGATCCGGCGGCCTACGCCGCGGGGCCTCAGCCGCTCGACACCCAGGATCTCCTGCGCCTCACTCAGGGAGAGCAGGCTCCGGAGCGCGCCGACGGCGTCGCGGTTGGTCACGTCCACCTGCACGTCGCCGACGCCGCCGCGGCGCTTCGCTTCTACCGCGACGTGGTCGGCTTCGACGAGATGGTCTCGCTGCTGCCAAGCGCTGCGTTCGTGTCAGCCGGGGGCTACCACCACCACGTCGCCTTCAATGTCTGGCGGGGAAGCGGGCTGCCTCCCGCGCCGCCCGACGCCGTCGGGATGCGCCGCTTCACGCTGGTCCTGCCGGGCGCGGCGGATGTCGCGGAGCTCCGCCGGCGAGTCGTGGACGCAGGCCTCGAGCTCGAGTCCGCTCAGGGCGGGACGCTGCTCCGCGACCCGTCCGGGAACGCGCTCCTGGTGAGGGCCGAGTGATCAGGGCCGATCCCGGCGCCAGGGACCAGCCGTCTCATCTCCGTGCGGGTGAAGACACAGGCCGCGAGACTAGATCCCGGGCGATCGGGGAACTCAACGTCGGAGTGACCCGATCCAGGCTCGCTGCCGTAGGACACGGTGAGCACACAACTGGGAAGGAACTTCAGCAATGCCCAACATCGGACCGATGGAAATCGCAATCGTCCTGATCATCGCCCTCGTGGTGATCGGACCGAAGAAGCTTCCTGGCTTCGGCCGCTCCGCGGGCAAGAGCCTGCGCGAGTTCAAGTCGTCTGTCTCGGGAGAGAGCGAGAGCGACTCGACCGCGGGAAGCGCCGGCAAGGGCCTGCGCGAGCTGCGCGACGCCTTCTCGACCGACAGCGGCCCCGACAAGGACGCTGCCGAGCGCGAGGCGGGCTCCAGCGAGCCGCGCAAGCCGACGAGCGAGCCGACCGCCTCCGAGCGGCCCGAGGCAACGAGCGAGGCGACGAGTCAGCCCGTTGAGGCAGCCCCTGGCGAGACCCGCGAGCCGGTCGGCGCCTCGAACGGCCGCGCTTCCTAGGGGACCAACGCCCGTTGGCTGGCGCCGGCTCCGGCTGCCAGTGCGCCATCCGCACCCGGCCGCCAGCCGCGGCGGATAGATTCGCGCGATGCGAGCGGTCACGGTCGAAAACGAGCAGGTCGTCGTCAAGCAGCACCCTGATCCCGAACCTGGCTCGGGGGAGGTGCTGGTCCGGGTCAGGGCAGCGGGGCTGAACGGCGCCGACATCCTGCAACGGGCCGGCAACTACCCGGCGCCACCTGGCTCACCGGAGGACATTCCGGGGCTTGAGCTGGCCGGAGAGGTCGTCGGGCGTGGACCCGGTGCGGAGCGGTTCGCCGTGGGCGACCGGGTGATGGGGATCGTCGGCGGCGGCGGCCAGGCCGAGCTTGCGAGCGTCCACGAGCGGCAGCTCATGCCGGTCCCTCAGGCGGTCGGCTGGGAGGCGGCGGGTGGGCTGCCCGAGGTCTTCACGACCGCCTACGACGCGATCTTCACGCAGGG
>JACDBR010000049.1 GCA_013694825.1 Solirubrobacterales bacterium | reverse complement strand
GCCCAGAGCCTCGTCGAGCTCGTGCCCTTCGGCCCGCGCTCCCGGGGTGCGCGGCTGGCTCAGCATGGCGCTGCGGCCCGGACCGAGATCGGCCCCGGCTCCAGGCCGGCCTGCCGAGCCAGATCGGCCAGGGGCTCGATCAGCCGCACGGTCTCGGCGCAGCCCTCGCGCATCGCCCCGGGCCCGAGCGCGTCATGCATCAGCACAACGTCGCCTGACCCGAGCTCGCCTCGTAGCCGGGCGAGCATCGCCTCGGCCGAGTCGCCGCGCCAGTCATGCGTGTCCGCGCTCCAGCCCCACAGCTCGAGCCCCTCTTGCTGCGCGGCTTCGAGCGTCGCGTCGCCGAGTACCCCCCACGGCGTGCGCCAGCAGCGCGGAGGGTGGCCCAGGGAGCGCAGGATCCGTGACCCCTCCCTCGCCTCCTGGAGCACCTCCGCGCGGCTGCGCTCGGAGTGGCGAACGTGCTCGACGCAGTGCAAGGCGACCTCATGCCCCGCCTCGGCGACGGCTCGCAGGACCCCGGGATGGTCGATCGCCCGGCGCGCGTCGCAGAAGAACGTGCCTCGCACCCCGGCGCGCTCGAGCTCTGCCTGAACGAGCGGGGTCCAGTGGGGGTCGGGACCGTCGTCGAAGCTCAGCGCGACGCGTCCGCCGACGGTACTTTGCAGGGGTTTTCCGATCGATCGCGAGATGGGAGAAGGAAGTCAGCCCGACAGGCGGGAGGAGGCTGGCGCGTGGGCGCTCGATACCCGTAGCCAGACGCCGACAAACGGCGCGGCCACCTTCAGCCTGACTCGCGCCGCTCGGCCTCGGCGCGGGTAGGCGGCGGCGCATCGGGCAACTCGGGAAGGGGCACCGAAGGCGTACGAGCAGCGCAAATCGCGAACAGGATCGGCTGGGCGCCGAGCGGCCAGCTGCGATCGTCGCTACGCGAGTCGAGCAGCGCGTCGGCGTGGTCGAGAAGCTCGAGCACCGCGGCACAGACATCGGCGTGGGGCGCGTCGCCGACGGCGCAGGCCAGGCGAGCGAGCGAGAGCGCCTCGGTGGGATCGCCGCCGGAGGCGATCGCGGTGATCGACGAGCTCAGGTGCGAGCTGATCCGCGCGAGCAGCGGATCATGGCGAGCCGCGATCGGCTCACCGTTCGCGGCCAGGCCCGGCGGCGGCGGGCCCTCGGCGGGACCATCGCCGGCGAGGATCAGCTCCATGTTGCGTCGCCCGATCAGCCCGATCGCCTCGGCGGGCACCCCGGCCTCGAGCGCGTAACGCATGTGCATCGCGAAGCTCAGCGACGGGCGACCGTAGGGGGAATCGGAGGCCCAGAGGATTCGCGAGGCCGGGACGAGCCCGAAGAGAGCGCTCAGATCGGCCGGGTTCCACCAGGCGGTGTCGAGGAAGATGTTGCGGTGCGCCGCCGCGGCGCGCCAGATCCAAGCCAGGTCGGAGACCGCGGCGTGGGCCAGGATCACGCGTGCCTGCGGGAACTCGCCGGCCAGCGAGACGGCGTGCTCGCCGAGCGCCGGGATGCCGCGGCCGGCGTGGATCAGGACGGGAAGCGAGCGCTCGTGGGCGAGCGCGAAGAGGCCGCTGACCGCCGGATGATCGAGTCCGAAGCCCTCGGCGCGCGGATGGAGCTTGATCCCGCTCGCTCCCGAATTCAGGCAGCGCCTCGCTTCGCCGACCGCATTCGCGAACGGATCCACCCGGCAGTAGGCGGCGAGTCGCTCCGACGCGGCGGCGGTGGCCAGCGCGAAGTCGTTCGGCTCGCTGTACCCGGCGGGCTCGTGCATCGGGAAGACGACGGCTGAGGCGTCGATCGGCTCGAGCGCGGCGAGCAGCTCGGCCGGTGTCTGGCGATAGCCGTCGGGGTCGTTGACACCGACGTGGGTGTGCGCATCGAAGGGAAGGACCTCGCCGATCATCGTCGCCAGCGCCGCGTACCACGGCGCGGCGATTCGGTCGAGAGCGTCCACCTCTCGACCCTACGGTTCCGAGTTCGCCGCGACCGCGCTCGCCATCCGCTTGACCGCCTCGCCCAAGAGCTCGGGCGAGGTTGCGAAGTTGAGCCGCGCGAAGCCCACGCCCTCGCGGCCGAACTGCGGCCCCGAGCTGAGCGCCAGCCTGCCCTCGATCAGGCAGAGCTCGGCCGGGTCGACGCCGAGCCGCAAGCCGCGCAGATCGATCCACGCCAGATAACTGGCATCGGGAGGCCGGTAGACCGCAGCCGGGAGCTGCCGCGCGAGCAGCTCGGCGAGCAGGCGTCGATTCGAGTCGAGGGTCGCGATCACCTCGTCGAGCCAGGCATCGCCGGCGTCGAAGGCCGCCTCGGACGCCAGCACGCCGAGGTGGCCGACGTGAACCGCGGCCCCCTCGAGCCGCCGCAACCGCTCGCGCGCCGGACCCGGCTCGGTGATCGCCAGCGCGCACTTGAGGCCGGCCACGTTGAATGCCTTCGAGGCCGAGCTGAGGACGATCCCGCGCTCCGCGGCGGCGGCGGAGACGCTCGTGAACGCGACATGCCTGGCCCCCGGCAGCAGGAGCGGTGCGTGGATCTCGTCCGAGATCACCCAGGCGTCGTGAGCAGCGGCCAGCTCGGCCAGCGCTTCGAGCGTTGAGGGCGCGACGACCCGGCCCACCGGATTATGGGGGCTGCAGAGCACAAGCGCCCTCGCCCCGGCCGCGAAAGCCCGCTCGATCGCCTCCAGATCGGGGTCTCCGGAGTCGTCGAGCGGCACCTCGACCAGCTTCCGGCCGACCTGCGGGACGAGCTCGAAGAAGGGGTGGTAGACGGGCGGGTTGATGATCACGCCCTCGCCCGGCGCGGTCAGCAGCCGCAACAGCTCCGCGATCCCGACCACGACGTCGGAGACGGCGGTGATCCCCTCGGGCTCGACCCTCCAGCCGAGCCGGCGAGCGGCGAAGCGGGCGAATGACTCAGCC
>JACDBR010000040.1 GCA_013694825.1 Solirubrobacterales bacterium | reverse complement strand
CCGATGAACTCGATCTCCCCTCAGGTGATCGATGACCTTGAGACGGTCTGGCGTTCGCTGGTCGACGACGAGGCCGTCAGGGCGCTCGTGATCGCCTCGGCGATCCTGGTGGTGTTCTCGGCAGGGGCCGACATCAAGGCGTTCACGAAGATGGACGAGGCCGGCGGCAAGGAGCTGATCGACAACGGTCACGCGCTGCTGCGCGAGCTTGGCGAAGGGCGCCTGCCCACGATCGCCGCGGTCAACGCGATCGCCTTCGGCGGCGGTTGCGAGCTCGCGATGGCCTGCGACTTCCGGATCGCCGGCTCCTCGGCGCTCTTCGGCCAGCCGGAGATCAAGCTGGGGATCATCCCCGGCTTCGGGGGCACCCAGCGCCTGCCTCGCCTCGTCGGCCCCGAGCGGGCCCTTGAGCTGAATCTGACCGGCGATGCGATCACCGCCGCCGAGGCCTACGAAAGCGGGCTCGTGACCCGCGTGGTGCCCGACCACGAGCTCTTCGACACCGCGATCGCCTGGGCACGGAAGCTGGCGGCGCAGGCGCCCCGCGCGGTCGAGCAGGTGAAGCGGATCTCGGGCGCGGCCGAGCTCGACGACGGGATCGAGGCCGAGAAGCGCGGCTTTGCCGAGGTGTTCGCGAGCGAGGACGCCAAGGAGGGGATCTCGGCCTTCCTCGGCAAGCGCAGCCCGAGCTGGAGTGGGCGCTAGGCGAGGCCGGGAGCGGGCGGGGGCGGCTCGTGGGGAAGGCTCGAGCAAGCACCGAAGCGGCCGACCGGCTCGCAGGCCTCGTGAGGGCCCATGCGCCCGCCCTCGTGCTGACCGGCGCGGGCGTCTCCGTACCCTCCGGGATTCCCGACTTCCGAACCCCGGGAGAGGGGATCTGGGAGAAGGTCGACCCATTCAGGGTCGCCCACATCGACGCCTTCCACTCCGATCCGGCGCGATTCTGGGCCTTCTATCGGCCGCGCTTCCAGCGGCTGACCGACAAGCGTCCCAACGACGCCCATCTCGCGCTGGCGGAGCTCGAGCGCCGCGGCCTGGTCGGCGGCGTGATCACCCAGAACATCGACATGCTGCACCGCAAGGCTGGATCTAAGCGTCTAGTCGAGCTTCATGGTTCGATCGCGGAATCGCTCTGCCAGTCCTGCTCGGCGCGATACTCGCCAGCCGAGGTCGAGGAGCTGTTCGAGGATGCGAAGATCGCCGCCTGCCCCGCCTGCGGCGGGCTCGTCAAGCCGGGGGTGGTCCTATTCGGCGAGCTGCTGCCGGAGCGGGCTCTCGCCGAGGCGCAGGCGATGTGCGAGCAGGCGGAGCTGATGCTTTGTATCGGCTCATCGCTCGAGGTTCATCCGGCGGCGGGCCTCCCGCGCTCCGTGCTCGACCATGGAGGGCGGCTGGCGATCGTGACCAAGGGCGGGACGCCATACGATTCGCAGGCCGAGGTCAAGCTGAGCGGCGACGTCGAGCTGGAGATGGGCGCGCTGCTCGAGGCGATCGGGCTCGCGGACTAGCGCCCGGCCCGTTCGCGGCGCAGCTCGCGCTCGACGAGCTTCAGCCCCGCCTCGATCTCGGGCTCGCGCTCCGCCGGCAGGCCGGAGTCGAGCGCCTCCGCGGCGATCGCCGCGATTCGGGGCGCCAGTGCCTGGAGCTCGGCGGGGCCGGCACCGGGCTGCCCCGGTCCCCCCCGCGCGCCACCCCGCGCAGGGTCGAGTGCCCTGATCGCCAGCTCGAGCTGTAGCGCCGCATCGCCGAGCCGTCCGGCATCGAAGTCCTCACGTGCGTGGATCACGGCCCCTGCCGCCGGCTGGGAGGAAACCCGGCCGCCAAGCAGCGCGGCCACCCGCTCCCGCCAGCGCAGTGCCTCGCGGCGGCTCGAGTCGGGCGCCTCGGGCAGCTCGATCGCCTGCTCCCAGCGCCCGTCGGCGGCCTGGTCGCCGCTGGCGAAGCCCAAGCGGCGGATCAGCGCCCGGTCGGCGGCCACGTCGGTGAGAGTTGGGTCGAGGGTGGCTTCCCTGTGCGCGTGCAGGACCCGGTTCATTGCCCGTACGCCGCCGGCGAGCTCGGCGGCCGCCGCGTCGTGATCGGTACGCATCCGCTCGAGCCAGCGCTCGGCCCCCGAGCGGCCGTCGGCCAGCGGCTCGGGCCTGACCGCCGTCAGTCGCGTGACCCGGTTGCCGGGCTCGCTCCCGAGCTCGCCGGCCTGCTCCGGCCCGGGCTTGCGTAGCAGCCGGCGCCGCGTCCTTGCGGGTCGAGCGCCTGGCTCGTTGACGACGACCACGAGCTGCGGCGAGGCGATCAGGTAGCGCCCGGGCTCGATCGTCGGCGGCCCCGGCAGCTCGAGCTGGCTCACGGGCAGCAGATCGGGAGCCATCGCGGGCGGTGCGTCGGGGGGTGCGGCGGGGGAGGCCGGTGCTTCGGCTACTCGCCGATGTGAGCGCCGGAGGCCCGACCGCGGCCCTTGTCCTTGCTCTTGGCCGGCAGCGCGAACTTGGACGGCGAGGTCAAGACCTTCGGGTTGTCGATCTTGCCGATCCGGTCGATCAGCCGCTCCCACTGGTCCGGGTCGAGCACCCGCTCGACGCCGGGCGCGCCACCGAGCGTCGACTCGCCCGTCGCGGCGTAGCCGACGTGGACGTGATCGGCATGATCGGACATCACGAAGGTCGGGCCGCCCATGTCCATGAGCGAGATCACCTGGTCGGGGACCATCGGCCCTTGGAGCTCGAGGATGTCTGAGATCAGCGCCTCGGTGATCGAGCCCGCGCCCTGGTTGCCGAGCACCGGCAGGCCGTTGATCTGGGCGATGTCGACTGCGCTGCCGATCGAGTGCTGGGAGATGTTGCCCGACGCCGAGTAGACCGAGTGGCCGCACTTCAGCGAGGTGATCGTGAGCCTGAAGCCGCGCTCGGCGAGGTACTCGAGCATCGCCAGCACGCGGCGGTCGATCTGGCCGCTCTGGATGTCCTCGCGGCCGCAGGAGTAGATCTCGATCCGCGAGTCGTCGAGCACCCTGTCGATCAGCTGCGTCTTCGACATCAGCAGGACCTGGCCGGTAGAGGCCTGGCCCTCGAACGGGTTCTCGCCGGCGGCGCGGTAGATCGCGGTCGCCTCGAGCAGCTTCCAGCCGTCGAGGATCGGCTTCGGGTCGATCAGCGGAGCGCCGCGGCCGGCGGGACGGATCGTGAAGTGGACGCGCGGGGTGCCCTCGTCCACCTCGCCGATCCGGCCGAGCACGGTGCCGCCGAGGACCTTCGACCCCTCCTCGAGCCGGCGCAGCTCCATCGTCTTTCGATCGAAGCGCATCACGCCGCCGAGGTAGCTCTTGAAGCTCTCGTAGCCGGGGAAGCGCATCTTCAGCAGGCTGTCGACCTGAGCGGTCAGGTCGGGCTGCTCGCCGTTGCCGCGGCGGTCGGGGAAGGCGAACAGGCGCTCGCGCATGTTCTCGGTGTTGACGAGCTTGCGCTTCGAGTCCCCGGTGTCGGCGGGACGGGACTTCGACTTCTGCGAGGCCTTCGGCTTCGACTTCCCATCGCCGGCCTTGTGGGCCTTGGCCGGGGTCCGGCCGGCGCTGGCCGGACGGGTCGGCACCTCGTCCTCGGCGCCCGGGAGCTCGAAGTCGGAGGCCTTCAGCTTGCGCTGCTTGGGCACCGGGTAGGCGGCGGCGATCTTGCCAAGCCCCGAGTAGGTGTAGCGGTTGCCGTAGTTGTCCTCGAGCACCACGTAGCGGCCGAGCTTCTTCGAGCGCCCGACCTTGCGGACCGTGCCGTCGTTGACGGCGACCACCGGCGCGCCCTTGCGCGAGTAGATGTCGATGCCGCGGCGGGTCGGCGAGCTCTCGACGAGCTCGCTGCCGGCGCTGGCGCTCTCGCCCTTGCCCGGCTCGGAGTTGGCGAGCAGCTCGCGCTCGGAGATGTCGTCGGCGTAGCGAGCGTCGGCGGCGACGGGGAAGTGGGCACCCTCGGTCAGGCCGGTCAGCGAGCCGATCAGGTCGTCGGGCAGATCGCCGTACTGCTCGGCGTAGAGCAGGACCTCGTCGACGTACCAGTCGGCGTGGTTGTAGGCGAAGATCGCTCCGCGCAGATCGGTCTCGGCGCCCGAAGCCTGCAGGTAGCGGGCCGCGCCGCAGATCGCGTCGACCGGGTTGTAGGGGTCGCGCTGACCGTCGTCGTTGGCGTCGACGCCGTATGCCTCCCAGGTGGCGGGCATGAACTGCATCCAGCCGACGGCGCCCGCGTAGGAGGTGACGGTCGCGAGCTGACCGAAGTTGGTCTCGATGCGGTTGATCGAGGCGAGCACCTCCCACGGCACCCCGTACTGCGTGCCGCAGGCCTGGTAGATCGGGAGCAGGAAGGGCGGGATCGTGAACTGGTCGATGACGAAGTTGGGCACGCCCATCGGCGCCGGGCCGAAGTCGGCGATCGTGACGCTCGGGTTGGCGTCGGTCGGCGTGCCGTCGGGGCGGCGGATGCTGGGCTCTTCCATCGGGTCGCGGTGATCGCCGACGGACCCGTCGGGCTTGGGCTCATTGTCCTCCTGCCCGTTCGCGCCGTTGCCCTTGCCGCCCTTGCCGTCGCCGCCGTTGCCCTTGTCGCCGTTGCCGCCGCCGGTGTAGCCGCCGTCACCGGTCGGGCCGGTGCCGCCACCGGTGCCGCCACCGGGACCGGGATCAGCG